>JAGQJP010000637.1 GCA_020430585.1 Myxococcales bacterium
GGTCCATCTGCGCCGAATCGCGGCGCTCGCCGCCGAGATGCAGCTCGCCTCGGCGACCAACGCCATACAACGAGAGGAGGAGTTCGTTGAGCGCTGACACCAGTCCACCCTATCGGCCGCGCGGTGGCGAGCAATCGTACATGGCGCCCTTTCGAATGACCGGCGCCCACTTCAGCGGCTACGTGATCTCCGCGTCGAACGGGGCGTTGCAGGCGATCGTCGATCGATATCTGAACGCGCCCCTCGCTGATACGGTCTACCGCGCGCTCGGGGATTTCGTCCTCTTCGTCGACGCTCCGATCGATCGGCTGCGCTCGATCTTGCCGCCCGACAGCGAGATGGGCTTCAACCGCGAGACCGACGTCGGGCTCTGGTTCCTCGTCGGCGCCGGCCATCGCGAGGGCGACCTGTGGGTGCTCGAGCGGTTGGCCTGGTTCATCCCCTATCTCTGGGTCGACGTTCCGGTCAACGTGATTACGGGTCGCGAGACGTACGGCTATCCGAAGCAGATGGGCTGGTTCAGCCGGAGCGGGGCGAGCGATGGGCCGCTTCTCACCGTCGAGACCTATGTTCTGCCGACGTTCTCCCCCGATACGCCGCTGCAGAAGCTGCCGATTCTGACGCTCGAGCGGCAGTCGAACGGTCTCGCTCTGGTCGGTCAGGCCTTCGATGACGCCACCGACGCGATCGAAGCGCTGGTCAAGGCGATCGTCGGTGACGACGGGACGATCATCGTCCCCGGGATCGAGCTTGTCGTGCACCTGTTGCGCTACATCGTCAATCGTGAGATGCCGCTCGTTTTTCTCAAGCAGTTCCGGGATGTCGTCGATCCGCGGAGGGCGTGCTATCAGGCGGTTCTCGAATCGCCGATGCACGTCACCGCGTTTCACGGTGGTGGGCTCTATCTGGGCGATTTCGCCCTCGAGATCACCACCTATGCGAGCCACCCGATCGTCGCCGATCTCGGGTTGGTCGGCACGCCCACGGTGACGGGGACGCGGGTCCCGATCGACGTCGCCTTCCAGTTGCATTTCGACTTCGAAACGGAATTGGCTCGCCTGATCGAGCCCAGACAGTGAGGAACGATGAGCGCAAAGAAGAAGATCGCGATTCTCGGCGGCGGTCTGGGAGGGATCAGCACCGCCTACTGGCTCACCGAGAAGGAGCAGTGGCAAGACGACTACGAGATCACCATCTATCAGATGGGCTGGCGCCTGGGCGGCAAAGGTGCGAGCGCCCGAAACGTCAAGCCGGGCTACGGCTACCGCATCCAAGAGCATGGCCTGCACATTTGGTTCGGTTTCTACGAGAACGCCTTCCGCACGATGCGCCAGGCTCTCGAACAGCTCGGCGAATACGCCGATCCGCCCGTCAAGACCTTCGGGAGCTGGCGTGAGGCCTTTCGCCCGCACAGCCTGGTCCACTTCGAAGAGAACGTCGACGGCCGCTGGGTCCATTGGCCCGTACTCTTTCCGCCGAACGACGCGCTCCCCGGCGACGCCGACGTGATCGAGCTCTGGCCGATGATCGAGACTCTCGTCGGTTGGCTGCGCACGCTCTACGACCAGTTCAGCGAGACCAGTGGACGAACGCTCTCCGATGCGCTGGTCGACAAGGCGACCTGGCTCCCCGAGTGGGCCAAGAGCTTCGTCGAGCTGGCGGCAGACGCGGCGGGACACACGCTGCTCGAGCTCCTGGCGCTCTTGGCCAAGCACGTTCCCGAGAGTGAGCAGGAGGGGGTCGAGTCGATCGTCGTCAAGCTGACGCGCGTGTTGCTGGACGCGGTGTGGGCCCTCGTCGACGACGATCTCGACGACGACGAAACGCGCCGCTTCTGGATTCTCCTCGACTTGGCGGGGACGTTTTTGATCGGCATCCTCGACGACGATCTCTTCCGCCACGGCTTCGAGAGCGTCGACGGCGACGACTTCGGCGAGTGGCTGACCCGCCACGGCGCCAAGCCCGTAACGGTGCAATCGGCGCTGATCCGCACGATCTACGACCTGGTCTTCGGTTTCGATCAAGGCGACACCACGAGGCCGAATTTCGCCGCGGGGACCGCCGTGCGCGGCACGTTGCGGATGCTGCTGACCTACAAGGGCAGCCTGATGTACAAGATGTGCGCGGGGATGGGTGACACGATCTTCACGCCGCTCTACGGTCTGCTGAAAAAACGCGGGGTGAGGTTTGAATTCTTCCACAAAGTCGAAGAGTTGACGCTCGATCCCGACGACGCGACGCAGGTCGGCGCGATTCGACTCGCTCGGCAGGTCACGCTGAAGCCCGAGGTCGAGGCGAACGGTGGGTACTGGCCCTTCGTGGAGGTCAAGGGGCTCGATTGCTGGCCCTCCGTCCCGAACTTCGATCAGATCGTCGAGGGCGAGGCGCTTCGACACGATCCCCACAACCCGGGTCAGCCCTACGACCTCGAGTCCTGGTGGACGTCGTGGGGTGACGTCGGGCAGCGGGTCCTCGAGCGCGGGACCGATTTCGACCTCGTCGTTCTGGCGACGTCGATCGCGCCGATCCCTTACATCGCGCCCAGCCTCGTCGCGTCGAACGCGGACTGGAAGCGAATGCTCGAGGGTGATGCCGATTCGGTCGGCGTGCAAACCGTGCAAACCCAAGGCGTGCAGCTCTGGCTCGCTCCCAGCGCTACCCAGCTCGGCTGGACGGTGCCCGCCTGGGCTCGGGAGGCCGAAGAGCAGGCGGGCCAGCCCCTCGGGCTCCGCGGACTCGCGGGCGGCTACGCCCAGGACCTGAACACCTACTGCGATCTCTCGGGTCTGCTCGACGTCGAGGATTGGCCCGCCGACAACCTGCCGGCGACGATCGCCTATTTTTGCGGAACGGTGAAGGATTTTCCCGGGGCGCACCCCTTCGACGACTACGCGTTTCCGCGGCAAGCGAACGAAGCGGTCCGCGCGCAGGCCCTCGCCTGGTTTCGGCGCGCGGCGGCCCACCTCTGGCCGAACGGCTCGACGCGGATGGAGCCCGCGGGCGTGAACCCCAACCTCTTGATCGATCCCGAGGGGGGTGTCGATGACGCGCGGTTCGGCTCGCAGTTCTATCGGGTCAACATCGATCCCAACGAGCGCTATGTCTTGACTGTCAAGGGCTCGACGCAGAACCGACTCGCTCCAGGCGCGAGCGGCTTCGCCAACCTCTACCTCGCAGGGGATTGGACCCACAATGGCGTGTTGAACGCGGGGTGTGTCGAGGCCAGCGTCGCATCGGGAATGGAAGCGGCGCGAGCGATCGGCGGGGTTCCCTCGCGCATCGCCGGTGAGTATCCGGATTGACGCGCGCCGGACCGTCGCCGTAACTCGGCGAAGACTCTTCGCATGATTTTCACGCCAGCGGCGGGATGTCAAATCACGGCGTGCTCGTCCGGTGGGGTAACGCGGGTCGTGCCACCGTTGCTGTTTGCATCGCTGCTTGATCGCGCTCGAACGGGTTGATACGCTTGTGGTGAGGCGTTACGTCAGCGGGCGTGTGACTGACGTGGAAGAGAGGACGGATGAAACGCGAGAGCCCCAAATTCTCGTCGAGGCTCGGTCGCTGGGCGTCGCTCGCATGCGGCGCCATTGTGTGGTTTGCGCTGGTCGGCTGTGCGGCGAAAGGCGCCGTCAAGGAATCGGCGGACACCGCGCAAGCCGACTCGACTCCGAACGATGCGTCCTCGAACGACAGCGCCTCGAACGACGTGGTGTCGCCCGATTCGAGCGTCGGTGACGACCTCGACAGCGTCGGCGAGCCCGACGCCGACATCGCGCCGATCGACCCCGACGGCGAGACCCTCGACGCGCCCGGCGACAGCACCTCACCGCCAGTCACCGTCAAAGCGATCCAGAATCCTGTAGAGCCGCGCGGCTGCAATGAGAACGCGAGCGAACAGCCCTTCGTCTTCGGCTCGGTGACCGTCGAAAACGTCGTGGTCACGGGCGGCGTGCACGAGATCAACACGACCCTCGTCCGCTTTTACGTCGCCGATCGAGATGGCGGCCCCTACTCGGGGATCGCCGTCGTCGCCGACACGAGCGTGCTCTCGGCGCTGTTCCCCGATGGCGGGCCGAACGTCGGCGATGTCTTGACGCTCACGGGCGAGCTGCAAGAGTTCTATTGTTTCACGCGGATCAAGCTCGCTGCGGGTGGCGCCACCCGAACCGACACGGGGCAGCCGCTGCCCGCGCCGATCGTCGTCTCGAGCTGCGCGGAGATGCGCGACGAGAGCCTGGAAGGGGTCGTCGTCACCCTGCTGGGTGTCAAGGTCGTCAACAACTCGCTCGATCACGGTGAGATCCTCGTCGAGGACTCGACGACGGCGACCTGCGTCATCGACGACGACTTCCAGCTCTGGGAGAACGGCCCCGTCGGCGGCACCCAGACCGATCCGAACAAACCCGGCGTCGCCGCTACCGAATACCTCTCGATCACGGGCGTGTTGCACTATACCTTCGCTGACTTCAAGCTCGAGCCGCGGACCCTCGACGAGATCGTCGCCAAAGGAGGCTCGCAGGGCGACACGAGCGAGGGCGACCTCGACACCAGTGGTGACGATACGTCGATTCCCGACACGTCGACCGATGACACCGCGGAAACGACCGGTTCCGATGTCGAAGCCGACACGACAGCGCCCGTAGAATCGGTCGTCTGTATCAACGAGTTGCACTACAACAACGACAGCACCGATTCGAACGAAGGGATCGAGCTGATGGGCCCCGCCGGGATGGCGTTGACGAACTGGAAGATCGTGCTCTACAACGGCGCTACGGGCAAGATGTACAACACGAAGATCTTTACGAGCGCCGACAAGCTCGATCAGAATCCGATCGAAGGGATCGGATTCCTCTGGGTTGCGTATCCGACAAACGGGATTCAAAACGGCGATCCCGATGGGCTCGCGCTCTTCGACGATGCGGGCACGCTGATCCGATTCATCAGCTGGGGCGGAACCTTCACGGCAGCGGACGGCCCAGCCGCAGGACAGCTGTCGACCAACATCGACGTCAAAGAAGTCGACACGACCCCCGTCGGACAATCGCTACAAAAGGTCGGTACGGGACGAAAATGCACCGATTTCGTCTGGTCGGCGCCCAAGGCCGCTACGGCGGGCATCGTCAACGATGGTCAGGTGATCACACCGGCGCCCGGGTCCGATGCGACGGAGCCCGATGGCGATGACGCCACGACCCCCGATGGTGACGATGCCGAAGTGCCCGACACCGACGACACCAGCGAGCCCGACCCCGACGACGCGGCGTAGCTCGGCATCAGGCCGTCAGCCTGCGGCCAGGCGTTTCTCGGCTTCCAACACACGTGGAAAGAGGATGTTGTTTTCGAGGTGGATGTGCTGGTGCAGGTCGCTCTCTAGCGCGGCTAGCCGTTGGAACGACGCGCGGTAGGTCCCGCATCCGTCCGCGGGTGGCTGGTAGCCGTTGGTCAACCGACGAAGCTCGCGCAGCGCGTCACCCGCGATATCGTGCTCGTGCTCCATCACGCGGATCGGGTTGGCCAGCGTGCCACAGTGAAAGCGGGGGAGCTCGGTGGCGCTCTCGATCTCGTTGCAATAGGGGAACAGCACGTTCTCTTCTTTGGCCATGTGGGCCTCGAGCTCGAGGCGCAGCGCGTGGAAGATCGTCGCAACCTGCAACAGCTCGGGGTGTGACGAGCCGTGCACCGATCGCAGCTTCTCGAGACTGGCGGCCAGGCTCGGCAGCTCATCTCGCAGATAGGTGTGATGGGTCGCGACGATGTGGGAGACCAGTCGCTGCAAGGGCTCGCGCGTCCAGTCGACGTCGGCGGCGTCGGGCTCGGGGCGCTCGGCCTCGTCCAACCGCTCGAGTACCCGCTGAACGTCAATACCCGAACGCTCGCAGGCGTCGGCCAGTGTGCGATGGCCCCGGCAACAGTAGTCGAGCTTGAACTCCTCGAAGATGCGAGCCCGCGTCGGACGCGCCGCCACGAGCGAACCAAGCGTGAGATTGGGGTCGGGATTCATGGGGAGACCTCCAGGGTATAATCACATGTCTTGGTGTGATTATCCTCGAGGAGGACGTCCCTGTCAACCGAAATGTCTAGCTGGGGTGGAGTCGCGAGCGTGGTCGGAGGGAGACCTAGAAGTACGCGGTCAAGCGCAGGGCACCGCCGGCGGCGGTGACGAAGTTCGCGTTCGAGAAGTTGCCGTCGGTGATCGTGAAGGTCAGCGTCTGCAGGTACTCGGCGCTCAGGCTCATCATGTGGGTGAAGAACCACTGGATCCCGAGCTTCGGAGCGACGGTGATCAACAGCGTGGTGTTGTTCTTCCCGGTCGGATCCTGCACGCCGAGCGACAGGTTCCCGCCGATGAAGAGCGCGAGGTGTTTCCACTGGGCGACGTTGTACTGCAGCGTACCGCCGACCTCGAGCCCCCAGTCGTTGGTCCGGGTGTCTCCAGCCTTCGCCGAGTTGATACCCACGCCAAAGAGCGCGCCGATGTGCAGGCGATCCATGAGCACCCACTCGAGACCGACGACGGTGAAGAGCGCCGTGTTGTTCACGTTGCGCGCCGTCAGACCGTTGGCGAACAACGTTGCGAGACCTTGGAATGCGAACGAGACGCCCATGTCGCCCTTGCTCGCCACGACCCGCGTGTCCTTGGGCGGCATCTGTACACTGCGCGCGGCGAACGCGCTGCTGGACAACAACAGAGTTGCGGCACATAAAATCATACCGAGTTTGCGCATAACGATACCTCCTGTATGCGTGGCCATCCATCGCCGCTCCCCTTCGTCGCGATCACGAGCGAAGGCGAGCGTTCAACTTTGGGTTCTGATTCTTGTGCTGAATCGTCGGCGTGTCAACAAAATCAGGAGAAATGTCGGCGAGTTCAATTCTGACTAGTCGGTATGTTTGCTCCGCTTCCTCGTCTTTTTCAGCACATAGTGGTCGAACCACGCGATATCCCAAAGCATCTTCGCGTGTCGATGGCTGCGTTTACGCAGTCCGTGTCCCTCTCCCGGGTAGATCACCAGCTCTGCGGGAACGCGCAAATAGTCCTTGAGCGCGCGGTAGAGCCCGCGACTGTGCGCCGCAGGGACCCGCTCGTCGCGCGCTCCGACGTGGATCAGGGTCGGCGTGCGCGCGTTGTGGATGGAGTAGAGCGGTGAGCTCTGGCGCATGGTGGAGGTCTTCGACCAGGGGAACCCGCGGCTGAAATTGATCACGTGGCCCGGCGTGTCTTCGATCAGCCATTGCAACACCGTGTCGAAGAC
>JAGQJP010000638.1 GCA_020430585.1 Myxococcales bacterium
CTCGCCCCAAAGCTGCCGGCGAAGGGCACCGACTGGGAGTGGAAGGCGATCACCCTCAAAGACGGTGAGGCGATCTGGGTCCTTCGCAACAAGAAGACCAAGCACGAAGCGGGCACGATTCATATCGTCGACGTGCGCAACCGTCTGCACCTTCGGGTCAAGCGGACCCGCCTCTGCCTCGGACGCTATCCCTGCGCCCACCGCAAAGACGCCTGGCTCTGGCTGCACGTCGGGAAGTTCGAGATCAACGCCGACGTCCAGCACCGCCGCGACAAGACCTTCCAATCCGATGAGGGGCTGCGGCAGCTACTCCGTCTCTTGCCCCTCGAGCGCTTCGTCGCGAAGTAGCCCCGCCGCACGGAGTCTAGCGGACGGGGGCCGAGAGCTCCCGCCCCACGCTTCGCGAACCGACGTCCTCTCGGCCGACCGCTCCTGGTACGACCATTGCATACATGTGCGCCGATGTGGGATAAACATCCACCCTCACGGAGGGGGAGACGAGATGAAACGAAACGGCGCCAAGATGATAAAACCCAACGGAATCGCGATGATCGCGCTGCTTCTCCTCGTCGCGGCGGGCTGCGCGACGGTCGATGAGCCACCGCAGACCGAGACGACCGAGGATCTCGGCGTGGGGTATCTCGACCCCGGGGACTCGAAAGCCGACGGTAGCTGGGGCCTGGCGACGACCTGCAAGCCGATCCCCGAACGGCCGGCGCTGCAGGATCCGTACATCGTCGTCAGCCTCAAGGGCCTGACGCTGCGCCTGATCGACCGCGCGACGGGCTTCGAGAAGGTCTACCCCGTCGGCGTCGGCGCCGTCAACCGCAAGCCCGGCGAGTCGACGACGGGCCGTTCGCTGTCGGCCTACCCCTTCCTGCGCACGAAGCAGAACCTGTTCACGATCGACACCTCCAAGGTCGACCCGTGCCGCATCTGGTGGACCGACCCAGAGACGCACCAGAAGCTGCCCGTCTTCGCCGGAATGCCCTTCATGGGCTTCTACGGCGGCTATGGGATCCACGGGCCGATCACGGGCTACACCCAAGCCAACGGCGGCTATCTGATCCGCGGCTACGTCTCCCACGGCTGTGTGCGGATGGAGTCCGACGACATTCGCGAGGTCTGGGCCTACGTCAAGGGCACGCGCTACGTGCAGGTGCGCCTGCAAGAGGAGATCGACCGACGCGACGACGGCCGCGCCGTCGAGCTGGAGCAGAAGTGGATTCTGAGCGAATGCGAGCGCGACGCCGACTGCAACTTCAGCGGCGGTTTCTGCAAGCGCAACGCTTACAGCGGTCGCGGCTTCTGCACGGCGCGCTGCACCAAGTACTGCGACTACGACAAGAAGGGCTACCCCGTGACCTTCTGCGTCGACGATCCCGACGCGCCAGGCGAAGGCTACTGCACCTACAAGTCGGACGACCAGGGCAGCTGGACCTGCCGCCGATTCGACGCGATGAGCGAGCAACAGAGCGCCCCGCGCCACAACCAGCCGACGAAGACGGCCAACGTCTGCATTCCGCGCGGCCAAGGCTGGATCGGCGACCTCTGCTACGGCGACGGCGAGTGCCGAGAGGGGCTGCGCTGTCAGGCCCTCGGCAGCGACCAACCCGGGCTCTGCACGACCTCCTGCAGCAAATACTGCCCCGATCTGGCGACCTTCAGCGGAACGTTCTGCGTCACCGGCAAGGGTGGCGAGGGCGAGTGCCTGGCGCGCTGCGACAGCGCCGAGAACGGCTCGGGCTGCCCCGCCAACTTCCGTTGCGAGAAGCGCCCACGCCACAACCAAGCGAGCGTCTCGACCTACGTCTGCGTACCCTAGTCCAACTCACACCGCGACCTGCTTTCGGAGGGCGATGCGGTGTTTCGATGTCGATCGACGCATCGCTTACCAGATGCCGAGCGAAGCACA
>JAGQJP010000639.1 GCA_020430585.1 Myxococcales bacterium
AAGCTGATGCTCGGCACCCAGCCCCTCACCTTCACGGGCTACGTCAGCTTCTCGGCGGCGGTACAGGTCGTCGTCGACAACGGGAGCTTTGGCATCGAGGTGCTCAACAGCCCCGATCCATTCCTCGGGATCGAGCTGACCTCGGTCAACGGCAACCCCGGGAGCTCGACCTTCTTCGAGAATCTCTTGACCACGCTGATCAAGGATAATCTCCTCGCCCAGTTCGCGGGCAGCGCCCTCGGCGGCTTCCCCCTCCCCGAGATCGACCTCGGCGCCCTGACCGGCCTACCCGGCGCGGCGACGCTGAAGATCCTCCCCGCCGACGTGCAGAATCAATTCGGCTACTACATCCTCCGCGGCGACATCGACGGACAATAGCGGGGACGCTGAATGCGGGTCGCCCTGCCAAGTGCGGGGCGACGACGCGCTAGTCGGTCGTAGGGAGCTTCACGTTGCAGGCCGTCAGACCGAACCAGGCGGAAATTCGATGGCGATAGCGCGCGACGATCGCGTAGCCGACGATCTCGAGCAGCAGAATCGGCGGTAGGGCGTAGATCAGCGCGACGAGCACCTTCCAGGGCCAGACGTGCCAGAGGAAGTGGTTGACCGCGAAAGCGCCTCGTCGTACGGTTCGAGCACGGGTGATCACGTGCAGGCGCTTGCTGCAAGCGTCGTAGTCGGTGCCCAGACGCCGCAGCTCGCTCTCGGCGATCGATTGGTAGGGCGTGACGACGAAGCGCCGTCCGCCGTCGAGGCGCTCGCAGTACTCGGCGGATTTGGTGCAGATGCCGCAGTCCCCGTCGAACAGGACGTACGCTTTGTGCTCGACATCGAGCAGGAGGTCACGCTTCATGACACAGGATCATAGCATATCCGCCGCGGCGCCGACATCGACAGCGACGTCGGCCCTCGACGTTTCCGTGATCGACGCCCACGTGCATCTTTGGGATCCGCTCTCGACGCCGCGGGTCGTCAGCCCGCTCGTGCGAATATTGGGAAAACGTCCGACGTGGATGGCTCGCGTCGCCCCCTTTCTCTTCCCCCGGGCGACCCTCGACTTCGTCGGACGCTCCGATTTCGTGGTCTCCCCGCACCTTCCGGGCGACCTGCGGAGGGAGCAGGCGGGCTTCGATGTGCGCGGCTTTGTCCACATCCAGGCGGGGTGGCACGTCCGGGACCCGCTGCAACTGGACGGCGAGACGAGCTGGCTCGAGTCGCTCTGCGGCCCGGATCTGCTGGCGATCGTCGGCGCGGCAGACCTCGCGCATCCGCGACTAGCAGAGCTGCTCGAGCGACACCGCGCGGCGAGCCCGCGTTTTGTTGGCGTGCGCGACATGCTCGCCTTCCACTCGGGCAAGGGCGTGATGTCCTGGTGCTCGAGCGCGACCCGCTCGGAGGATCCCGCGTGGCGTCGGGGCTTTGCCCTTCTCGGTGAGGACGACCTGAGCTTCGACGCCTGGTGTTACGCGGAGCAGCTTCCCCAACTCTCGCGCCTCCTCGAGGCGCACCCCGGGACGCGCGTCGTCCTCGACCACCTCGGCACTCCCGTCGCCGCGGGTGGACCCTTCGGTGGACTCGGCCAAGGCGCCGTCGACCGAGAGCGTATCCTCGCCGATTGGCGCGCCCAGATCCGCGACCTGGCTCGACACCCTCAGCTCTCGGTCAAGATCAGCGGGCTGTTGATGCCCGTTCTCGGCTTCGCGCTGCACACGCGCGCAGGCGCCGCGGGCAAGGCGGCGTCGCCCGCGGTCGGCGTCAACGAGATCGTGGTGCGGCTGCGCCCCTTCGTCGAGCACGCCCTCGAGACCTTCGGCGTCGATCGCTGCATCTTCGCTTCCAACTTCCCGATGGACAAAGTCTCCCTCGATTGGGCCACGTTGTTTGGTGCCTACGCCGAGCTCACGGCGAGCTACAGCGCCGACGAGCGGCGTCGCCTGTTTCACGACAACGCGGCGCGCTTCTATCGCATCGACGGACCTCACGCCTTGACAGGCGCACGATGTTGATTACATTGGGCGGCGTGTAGAAACGTCAGCGGCAGCAGTACGGAGGGGCGACGATGAACGCAGCGCAAGCGCAATCCAATTCGACGACACATCGGTTTCAGGCAGAGGTGACGCGCGTCCTCAGCCTGGTGATCAACAGTCTCTACTCGAACAAAGAGATCTTCCTGCGCGAGTTGGTCTCGAACGCTTCGGACGCGCTCGACAAGCTGCGCTTTCGTGCGTTGACCGACGCCGCGCTCTACGGCGACGACTCGAGCCTCAAGATCCGGCTGATTCCCGACGTCGCCGCCGGCACGCTGACGATCTGGGACAACGGCATCGGG
>JAGQJP010000640.1 GCA_020430585.1 Myxococcales bacterium
AGGCGAGGTGAACCGCCAGCGTTCCGCCCTCTTCGAGTCGCGGTACCTCGCGGACGACCTGCATCAGCGGCACGACGTCGTCGTAGAACCGATAGACCGCGTGCAGAGACGTCGGCCCGCAGGTTACGTCATCGGGTTGCGGCTGGATTTCGATCGGTAGAGAGATTTGCGGGCACATCGTGGGCGTGGACTCGCCGCTGGTAATCTGGACGATGGCGATCTTACGCAGACTTCCCCGCGCGGCGCAAGGAGAACCTCACTAGAGGACCTTTTTCGGTGGCAGCACGGCGTCGGCGAGGAGCAGCCCGATGATCAGCGACGTGCCGATGACCAACGTCTGGAATACGTGTGCCGTGCCGCTCGCGACATCCCCCGCGAGGAGCTCGCCGAAGCTGAGGAAGCCGAAGGCGCCTGGGACGAGCATGATGATTCCAGGTGTGAGGAAGAGCTGCTTCGGCCGCTCGGTGACGCGGGCCAGGACGTTCGAGTAGAGGCCGAGCGCCAAGGCGCCCAGCAGCGCCGACTCCGCTCCATGGCCGAGGAGGCGCTCGGCGCCGACGGTCGCGATCCAGGCCAGCACACCGCTGCCGATCGTCGGCAAGGCGTAGCGCAGCGGTACGTCGAGCAAGGCGACGAAAGCCGCTCCCGCGACCGCCGTGCCGACGAGCAACTGCCAGAAGGGCGCGCTCTGGCCCGCGATCAATGGCTTGAACCCGCCGCTCGCCGCGGTCTCGAGCGCAAAGGCGAGCCCGAGGCCGAAGACCAGTGAGAGCAGCACCATCATCGCCTGAAACATGCGCGCCGCGCCGCTCACCAGGTTGCGATGGGCCAGCTCGCCGATCCCAGCGGTGAGCGTCATCCCGGGTACGACGATGATCACCGTCGCCAGGATCAGCGGCTTGCGCAGCAGATCGGGGAAGATCGACGTCGCACCCCAGCTCGTCAGGCCGGCCACCACCCCCGCGATGAAGTCGAGGAGCAGCCGCGTGCGGCTGAAGCGGCCG
This sequence comes from Myxococcales bacterium, assembly GCA_020430585.1. GTDB lineage: Bacteria > Myxococcota_A > UBA9042 > JAGQJP01 > JAGQJP01 > JAGQJP01. The sequence continues at coordinate 1,005 of JAGQJP010000640.1, forward strand.
AGCACGGTCTGCATCGTGGTGACGCAGAGGCCGAGCACCACACCCACGAGGACTTCTCGCAAGCCACCGCCGAAGAATAGGGCGGCGGAGCCCGAGGCGAGGCTGCCCGCGACGACGAGGATCGGCGCGCCATATCGACTCGGGCGACCGTCGATTCGATCGAGGTCGCGGGAGGCCTCGTCGAGCGGCAGTGAGCCGTCGGCGACCTGGTTGAAGAGCACGTCGAGATCGGTGAGCTTGCCCAGGTCGACGGCCCAGTCGTGTACGCGGATCAGGCGTACGATCTCGTCGCCACGCTCAGGTCGGCTGACGCCGAGCCAGAGCCCGGTCGGCACGGCGAAGGCGCGGGCGCTGAAACCCCTCAGCTGGGCGGTCACGGTGATCAGCTCCTCGATGCGGTGGGTCGACGATCCGTACTTCAACAGCGAGGCGCCCAGCCGCACCAGAAAGTCGGCCATCGCCTCGGGGGTCTCGTCATGTTGGCCGCGTCGGCCCATCGTCGGCTCCGCTCGAGGGGGTGTGGCGTAGGCGCAGCGAACGGGCGCCCCATGCCGTCACATTGAGCGTAAAGGTACCGTTGGTCGGGGTCGCGATCAAGCTTCCGTCGAAAAAGTTTTCGATACAGGTCGCGTCGACCTGCGGAACCGTGAGGGTGTGGATTTCTGCCACGCGGTCCCACCTTTGTCCTCTTGCAGTTCGGGCGGTTCTCTGCCATTGTAATGACCTATCGACGACCAACCACGCGCTTCGCTGACCTCTCGACGCTGAGAGATCGAGGCGCGCGCTCGCAAGGGAGAGTGAGATGATGAGAACACGCCGCTTGTCCTGGCTCGTCTTGATCGGCTCGATCTGCGTTACCCTGCTTTGCGAGGTTGCGGTCGCCCAGGGACCGCCCGTCGCGCGCAGCCCCTGGCGCATCATCGGTTTCGGCACCACGCTGGGCGCCGGGTATTGGGTCGCCAAGGCGGGCGACATCAAGGTCAGCGGCGTACCGATCTTCGTCGCCGACCTTTGGGTCGACGTCTCGGTCACTCGACGGGTGACGTTGCAGGCCTGGTTTCCCGTGCTCCATATGGCGCTATTCAACCGCCTGTTCAGCGGCAAGACGTTCTGGATGCAGCTCTTCGCCAAGATCTATCCGCTGCGCGACAACGCGGGGCTCTACGTTGCGCCAGGGGCGGGATTCATCTATCTCAAGCAAGGCTCCGCCTCCGCTGTGGTGCCCGAGATCGCGCTGCAGCTCGGCTGGGAGTTCTCGAACGTCAGCCGCTGGTTCGGCTTCACCCTCGGTGTGCGGCCCTGGCTCGACATCATCAAGACCACCGCTGGCACGAGCGCCACGGCGGTCGGCTTCGGCATTACGGGGGAGCTCGGTTTCCACTTCTACGTCGTCACCCGCTGATCCCGCCGACGGCGCAATCGCGCGTCTGTTGTGCTACGATCATTCGGTTCTCGACGCATCGATTCCAACCCGCGTCACAGGAGGTGGGCTCCCATGATCGTCGGCGATGAGAGCGGCCGAGCTCGGCCTGGACAGCGCGCTTCGACTCGACACGTCCTCGCGATCGGCGTTGCGGCCTGCGCCCTCGTGATGCTCGCCAGCCCCTCGGCGCGGGCGAACGGGGCGTACACCCACATCCGGATGTCACAGATCGCCGAGAGCGAGCTTCCCCCGGGGCCGCTCAAGGATCTGATGAGCGATCCGGCGATCCGCCCGTGGTACGAGGCGGGCTCGATGTTTCCCGACTCGGGGTACGCGGCTCAGGATGGCTACGGCGAGCTCGGCCACTGGCCGCCGTTCCAGAATGCGTATATCCAGCACATCATCGAGACCTACGGGGAGAATCTCGACTCGGAGCTCGCTCGGCAACACATCGCCTTTCTCCTGGGGGCGATGGCCCACGGGCTCGAGGATCAGATCTACGATTCGACCCTGCGCGCACGGGGATTCGAGGTCGACGGCGACCCGACGAAAGACTCGGACCGACTCACCGACTACTTCACCGTGATCGACGCAGGGGTGTTGCTCAGTACCAAGGCGATGGCGCACTACGAGGAGATCGCCGCGATCTTTCTCGCGGGCGACAACTATCAGGTCAGCGTCGACACGCTCAAATATGGAATGAGCCTGATGCAGGCGGTGATTCTCGCGCAAAAGAGCATCGCCAAGGCCTACTATCTCGACGCCTGGAACAACTATCCCTGGATCGGCACGCACTACTTCGACCCGGCCGCCCCCGGCTCGGTGCCCCATCTCGGCGCGCTGGCGGCCAAGCTCTGGCAAGTGGTCTGGAAGCGTCTGCACCAGACGGCGACGATCGACGACGATCTCGTGATCGGTACGATTCCCGTCGATGGCAGCGAGAACGTTCCAATCGACGCCACCGAATCAGAGGCCTATCGCCGGATCGGGATCGTCTTCGGCTTTGCCGTCACGCGCTCACAGGCCGCTCCGTTTCTCAAGATCCTCGACCCCGACGGCAACAGCGTTCCCCTCAACGTCCGGTCACCCTACAACGGCGAGATTCGCAACTTCCTGATGCTGCAGCCGAAGCAGGCGCTGGCCTATGACACGCTCTACACCGTGGTGATCGAGGCGGGCGTCGAGAGCCTGAGCGGCCTCGTGACCACGACGCCCCATTCGTTCCAGTTCCGCACGCGCTGCGCCCCCGACAAGCTCGACGACTGCCCGCCATTGCCCGCACCTCTGGTGACGGGCCCGATCCCGACGAGCGTCCCGGGCACCGACGCCAGCGACGTCGGCGACGTCGACGACGCGCTGCAGGGAGACGATGGCGGCGAGACCGATGACGCGGACGTCGGGCTCGACGCAGGCTTCCACGACGCTACGGAGCTGGACGGCGCGCCTCGAGATGGCGATGAGGATCAGCCGGCGTCCGATCTCGCGACCACCCTCGACGCCAGCGCCGTCGACGATTTGGCGAGCGGGTCCGACGGCCTCGAGTCCGATCGCTCACCCGGGACCTCGAGCGACCTGGATCCGACCGACGGCGTGACGAGCGGCGAGATCGAAGGAAAGATCACGGGCGGTGCCGGGTGCGCCACCTCGCCCGCGCCGACGTCGGGCGAAATGTCGCTGCTGTTCGCGATCGTGCTTCTGTTCGCCGCTGGCGTCCGTCGTCGCGCGCGGCCCCACGCCTGACCCGACGATGGGAGAGTTGATGGCGCTCGGCGCCGCGCTGATCTGGTCCGCATCGGTGGTTCTGTTCAAGCGCGTCGACGACCTTCCGCCGACCGCCGTCAATCTCTTCAAGAACAGCGCGGCGATCCTCTTCTTGGCCCTGACGCTGCTCTCGATCGGCGTGCCGCTCTTCGATTGGCGCCGCTCGTCGAGCGACTGGCTCGTCCTGATCGGCAGCGGGATCGTCGGCATCGCCGTCGCCGACTCGCTCTTCTTCGCCGCGCTCTCGCGGATGGGGGCTGGCTCGCTCGCGGTGGTCGAGTGCGCCTATTCGCCCTTCGTCGTGCTGACCGCCGTCGTCCTTCTCGGCGAGCGGGTCGGCCCGAGCTTCGCGATCGGGGCGCTCCTCGTCGTGGCGGGCGTGCTGATCGTCTCGATACCGCGAAAGGGCTTGTCGGTTGCGGGCGACCGCACGCGGTTTGCGCGCGGCGTCGCCTACTCGGTGGGGGCCGTATCGCTGATGGCGCTGGCGATCGTCGTCGCCAAGCCGGCGCTCGAGCGCTCGAATTTGATCGAGGTGACCTTCGTGCGGTTGGTCGCGGGAAACGTCGCGCTGGGGCTCTTCGTATCGCGCAACGCCAAGGCGAGGCGTGAGGCGCTTGCGATCTTTCGGCCCCAACGCTGCTGGCGCTTTCTCGTGCCCGCGGCCTTCATGGGTAGCTACGTGGCGATGATCCTTTGGGTCGGCGGGATGAAATTCGCCAACGCGTCGGTTGCAGGAGTTCTGAACCAGCTCTCGACGGTCTTCACGATCGCGATGAGCCGACTCTTCCTCGGCGAGCCGTTGACGCGGCAACGCCTGGCGGGCGGTTCGGCGGCAATGGCTGGTGCGATGTTGATCATCTTTGCGCCATTTTGAACAGGAGGAACGATGGCTCAATTCTACGACGCTCTGGACCCGCGCCAGATCGAATTCATCGGGGAGCAGGGGCTCTTTTTCGTCGCTACCGCGCCCGCTGCGGGGCGCGTCAATCTCTCACCGAAAGGGCTCGACACCTTTCGCGTCCTCGACCCCAAGACGCTGGTCTATCTCGATCTGACGGGAAGCGGAAACGAGACCGCTGCGCACCTGCGCGAGAACGGTCGGATCACGGTGATGTTCTGCAGCTTCGGGAACAAGCCGATGATCCTACGAATCTACGGCGCTGGTGCGGTGATCGCACCGAGTCACGCCGACTGGAACGCGTTGCGCCCTCACTTCGGCGACTATCCCGGGGTGCGTCAAATGGTTCGGATCGCGGTCCTCGGGGTCCAGACGTCGTGCGGCTACGCCGTTCCGCGATACGAATTCGTCTCGGAGCGCGATCAGTTGCTGCGCTGGGCCGAGAAGCGAGGGCCAGAGGGGATTCGGGAGTATCAGCGGACAACGAACGTTCTCTCGATCGACGGTCTGGAGACCGGGATCGAGATTCCGTCCGCTCAATAGGAATGGTGGAGGCGC
>JAGQJP010000641.1 GCA_020430585.1 Myxococcales bacterium
AAACCCTGCGGGCGCTCGACGATCTGGTTCGCGCCGGCCCTGGTAGCGATCCTGATCGCCTCCGGGGGCTGCACCGAACGCAAGCTGGGCCAGCCTTGTACCTCGGATCGCGGCTGCCAGAGCCGCCTCTGCTTCCGCTTTCAGGAACGGGACGCGGAGTTCTGCTCGCGCCTCTGCTACTGCGACAGCGATTGTCCGAGCTCGATGGTCTGTCTCGCCGGATACGACAAGTGCGTGCCCAAACAGGGCAAAGAGCTCGGGGCGAGCTGCGACCGCCAGCTCGAGTGCTCCCACGGGATCTGCATCCGCGTCACCGATCCGACGACCCGGGCAACCGTCGGATATTGCAGCCAGATGTGCCGCACCGACCGCGACTGCCCGACACCATTCCAGTGCCGATCGCGCAAGTTCAAGCTGCGCACCGGGCTGGTCGTGCTCAAGAACTACTGCTCGCGACAGCGCCCGACGCCGCAGCCAAAGCCCGTGCCGACGCCAAAGCCGCTCACTCCGCCGATCAAGCCGACCACGCGCATCAGTCTGTGAGAATCGCCGCAACGAAAAAAAAAAGCGCCCCCGAAGGGGCGCCTCTATCGTGAACCATCGACGGCGATGGATTATCGGTACAGCTGTCCGTAGGTCCGACGCGGGTATCCCCTCTTCCAGTGGGCAAAGGAGCCCTGGCGAACGAGGGTGCGCAGCGAGAACAGCTTCGATTGCAACCGCCCGAGGAAGGCGCTGGTCGAGATCCGCGCCGAGCGGAGATTCGGACTCTGGTTTGCGCCGATGATCTGGTTCAGATCACCGATCATCCACCCCAGCTCGCGCAGGACGCGCCCTTTGCGCAAGACGCTGACGCCTGGCCGCTTGAGGGGCACGAACGAGGCGTGTCGTCGGGCCCATGAGCTCTGCAACGCGATGATCCGCAGCTTCAGCGACTGGGCTTTTCGAATCACCATCGCCCGACGGGAGTGATACCCGCGCACGCGACGAAAACGGGCGCCATTGCGTAGGGGACGGAACGAACGTTGGTTCAAAAATCGAAGCTCGGCGATCGACCGCCCGATCCCGTTCAGTGTCGCCTCGGCCGTCGCCGTCCGCACCGAGACGAACTTTCCACGAATCAAGGGCCGCGCTTGCACCGTCGGAGCGCCAATTCCGATCACTAGGGCTGTCATCACCAATAATTTCAAACGTGTCATCTGATCCTCCTATATGAAAACGACGCTACGCGCCGAGATGACGAAACCGAGTCGACCTATGGCACGGCGCGTTGACTCGTGAGCTGTGCCGTCATCCTCGATTCAGCGATTCAGACGCGAGGGAGCGGGAAAAATTTAGCGAACGTTGTAAAAAGGGTGTAAGGCGGACGCTGACGCGCCAATCAGCTACTCGAGCCGTCGACGACCGCTGGAGACGAGGTGTCTTCCTTCGGTTGATCGAGCTCCGAGCGCTTGCCGACGAAAGCCGGGAGGAGGAAGGCGTTGGCGACCATCGCCGAGAGCACCGCCAGCGCGGTGAAGACACCGAAGCGCATCACGGGATTGAAACCGCTCATCCCGAGCACGAGGAAGCCGAAGGAGAGCAGGATCGAGGTCCCGACGATCCCCTTGCCGCAGATGTGGGCGGCGCGGATCACGCTCTTCTCCTGCTTGTAGTGGTGTAAGTAGTGGAACGAGTTGTCCACCGCCAAACCGAACCCGATACTGCCGACCATCACCGTCGCCACGTCGAGGGGAATCCCGAGCCACCCGGTCGAGCCGACGACGACCGCGACGGGCAAGACGTTGGTCACCATCGCGGCGAGCGCCATCCCCGGTAAGCGGAAGGCGAGCATGAAGAGAATCCCGATCACGATCACCGTCACCGTCAAGCTCGACCCCAAGGTCCGCAGCAGCGAGCCCGGCGTACCGAGCATCATCAGGTAGTGGCCCGTCAGATCGACCTTCGCGCCGGGGAAAAAGACTTTGACCTGACGCTCGATCACCGTGCAGAGCTGGCGGATCTCGTCCTCTTTGGCCGATCGACTGAGGACGATCACCTTCAGACCCTTGTCCCGATGCCAGAAATAGCCGAGCTTCTTGTCGAGCTTCTTCAACTCTTCTTTGTCAGCGAGCTTGAGCACCATCAAGCCCTCGGGCAACCCCGGTCGCCGATTGGTGCGCATGTTGAAGACCTGCAGCTCCTGGACGATACTGACGACCGCCGTGATCCGGTCGATCTGGCGAAGCGACGCCGAGAGCTTCTCGAGCCTCCGCGCGGCATCGAGAACCGCCTTGTAGTCGGGCACTTTCGTGTGAATCCAGACGTCGACGTTGCCCAGACCGTAGCCCTCTTTCTCGAGCTGCACGAAGGCCTTCTTCTCGGGAACGCGGTTGCCGAGCATCTCGAGGGCCGTGATCCGCGTGTCGATCTGCGGGATCCCCCCCGCGATGAAGAGGGCGCAGAGCGTGGCGGCGGTGAGCACGACCCAGCGATGTTTCAGCGAGAGCTCGGCGGTCGTCTCGAGCCAGCGATGCCGCCGCTCGGAGACGTGCACCTTGGGCTTGAAGAGCAGCAACAGGCAAGGCGTGATGAAGACGACGAAGAGCAGCGAGAAGAAGATCGCCGCCGATGCAGCGAGGCCGAGGACCCGCACGGGTTTGACGTCGCTGAACGCGAGCGTGCCGAAGCCGATCGCCGTCGTGCCGAAGGCGAAGGCGGTAGGGACGATCTTTTCGCGGATCGACTCGCCAACCGCTTGACCGGCCGTCTTGCCCTGCTCCATCCAGGCCCCGTAGCGGCTGACGATGTGGATCGCACCTGCGAATCCGATCACGAGCAGCATCTGCGGGAGCACCGAATTCATCAAGCTCATGTGCTGGCCGAAGATCTCGAGGCCGCCGATCAGCAGCAGGATCGAGCCACCGACGGGGATCGCCATCACGACGATCGCCAACAGGGACCGGAAGAGCGCCCAGCCGATGATCACGATCAGCACCGCGACCAGCGGCATGAAAACGGTCTGGACGCGCTGCCCCTCGCGTTCGATCGCCGCGTTGGTCGGGGTTAGCCCAGCCACGAGCGGCGTATAGCCGGCCTGACGGAACTCGTCCATCACCTTCTTGAGGGCGCGGTTGAACGCGGTGCGGGCGCCGAGGCCACGCATCGTGATCATCGCCGCCACGGCGAGGGCCGGCACGTCGTCGCGGACGATACCGAGCTCGCGGTAGAGCGAGATCTTCGCCACCTCGTCGTGGATCAGCTTGACCGTCTCGGCCGTCGGTTTCTCGAGCTTCTCGTCGTACTCGAGATCGAAGATCTGAGAGGCGGAGAAGACGTCGTCGACGCCTGGGAGCTTGGCGATCCGCCGCGTCAAACGGGCGAGGTTGTAGAGGTCGTCGACGCTGGTCGAGCGCGCACCACGAAGCTGAATCAGCACCATCTCGTCGGTGCCAAAGGTCTTCACCATCTGATGGTAGAGCTCGGTAGCCTCTCGGTCGGCCGCGAACAGCGCATCGGGCGAGTTATCTTGCTTGATGAAGATCGCCCGATGCCCGATCCCGATCACGACCAGGCCAAACACGAGCAACGTCACCAGCGGCTTCTTCAGGACAAGCTCAATCATCCGGATCAGTGCAACCTGGTTTCCCTGGATGGTCGCCAACGCGCGGCGTGCGCCTGCGTGCCATGTAACTGTGCCCTCATACTACAACATCTCGCGCAAATACCAGACCTTTTTAGCTCCGGAGGCGGCGATGCCAA
>JAGQJP010000642.1 GCA_020430585.1 Myxococcales bacterium
CGTCTTCGCGGCGTAGCACACGCGCTCCACCGAGCGTCGCCAGCTCGAGCACGCGGCCGGCAGGCATCGCGCCGACGCCGTTGGGTCCGATACGGTGAACCAGCAGCGTCAGCTGTAGCTCTCGCAGCATGTTCGAGGCATCGTTCGACGAGCTGCCGTCGACGCCGATGCCGACGCGCATTCCCGCGTCGAGCATTTCCGGGACGCGGCAGATTCCCGAGCCGAGCCGTAGGTTCGATGCGGGGCAATGGCCGACGCCCGTATCGGTCTGGGCCAGCTGCACGAGCTCGTCATCGCTGAAGTGAATGCCGTGGGCGTACCAGACCTCGGGGCCGAGCCATTCGAGATCCTCCATGAATTGCAGCGGTCGCTTGCCGTAGGTCTCGAGGCAGTAGCGTTCCTCGTCGAGCGTTTCCGCGAGGTGGGTGTGGCAGAGCAACCCGCGCTGTCGCGCGTAGCGGATTGTTTCGCGCAAGAGGTTCTGCGTCACGTTGAAGGGTGCGCAGGGAGCGAGGGCGATGCGACACATCGCCAACGGGCTCGGGTCGTGATAGAGCCCGACGACCCGCTCGTAGTCGCGCAGAATCGTCTCGTCGTCCTGGCAGATGACGTCGGGCGGCAGCCCGCCGCAGGACTCGCCCAGGCTCATCGAGCCTCGGGTGGGGTGAAAACGAATCCCGAGGTCGGCGGCGGCCCGAATCTCCGCGTCAACGAGCTCACCAGAGGTCGACTGGGGGAAGAGATAGAGGTGATCCGATGTCGTGGTGCAGCCGGTCAAGAGCAGCTCGGCCAGACCGACCTGCGCCGAGAGGTAGATCCCCTCGGCGGCATAGTGGCGCCAGATCTTGTAGTTCTCGACCAGCCAATCGAAGAGCTCGGCGTTTTGGACCCGCGGCACCACGCGCGTCAGGGTTTGAAAGAGGTGGTGATGGACGTTGACGAAGCCGGGCAGACCGATGCAGTCGCCCCCATCGATCACACGCGCCCCCTCGAGCTCGAGCGCCTCGCCGATCGCGCTGATGCGATTGTCGACGATCGCGACGTCGACGTCGTGCAACACCTCGCGCTCGGCGTTCATCGTGACCAACGTACCGATATGTCGAACCAGAAGTCGCGACATGGCTCCTCCGCTCCATGGGTATCGTAATCGTACTCGCCGATCCCCACGCTGACAAGCCGATTTGCCGGGAAAATCAAGCTCGTTCGCGGGGACCGGCGAAACCGCTCGATCAAATTTTGCTAGTCAATTCCGCGTCGAGCGCGTATCGTCGTCGGTGATGAAGGAAACCGTCGTTCCAACGCTCCGTCGCACGCGCCCACGTCGGGTTCTGCGCCTGCTGATCGGCGGGATCTGCCTGCTCTCGCTGCTCGCCTGTCAACATCGATCGTCGCCCTCCGGTTCGGACACACGCAACACGACGCCGAGTCATCGTAGTAACGGCGCGAATTTCGGATATCGCGCGCTGAAGTCGGTCCAGTTGCGCCTCTTCCTACCGGTCGAGGCACGGATCGAAAAAGTCTCGCTGCGGCCTTCGTCGAATCTCAACAGCGAACGGCCCGACGCGGTGATCCCGATCGATCTGGGCAAGGA
>JAGQJP010000643.1 GCA_020430585.1 Myxococcales bacterium
CGCAATCGAAGATCGACGCGGCGCACCGGATCTTCATCGATCGCCTGCGCATCGACGCCAGCGACTCGACGTGCAACTTCGGCGCAGCGCTGACGACGCTGCTGCTCAGCTTCGAGGACACCAGCAATCGCTTCGACGCCTGCGACCACCCCGAGCTCTCCCATTCGCTCGCTCCCGTGCTCTATGAGCTCGGCGGTCCTCTCGGGCTCTCGTTGGCCGATCGCGTCTTCGGGCCGAACGGGATGCTCAAGCAGCTGAACGACGCGCGCCAGCTGAACCAGATCGGAGGCCTGGCGAAGAAGACGCTGTTGACGGTGACGCGTCACTACATGAACGGCCAGACCCCAGCGACGGAGAATCTGCCCTTCAGCGCCGACTACATGGTCACGACCCGCGACGGATTCGCGATCTTCGACAAGACGACGCGCAGCGTGTTGCGGGTGACCTGCCCCGACGGCGCTGACCAGGTGAAGCTCGGGGCAAACATGATCGCCGATCGCGGCGACGTGCAGAACCACAACGTCGCAGCCCCGTGCTTCGCGGAATTCCGCAACAAGCCCGGCCTCTTCCAGAGCGATGAGGAGCAGGCGCAGACGAGCTTCATGAGCCGCAGCGACGAGATCAAGACGAATCTGCTCAGCTGGACCTCCTATTCGGTGGTGAACAATGCGCCCGCCGTCGGCTCGATCGCCCTGACCCTCTATCGCCGGGTCTTCCAGGGGGATTGGGACACGTCGGAGTACATCGTGATCGCCGGCAGCCTCAACGACCGCACCAGCGATCTCAACGCGATCCTCACCAGCGGGATCGGCGAGCTCGCCGGATTCATCAGCGGCGAGCCCCCGCTGATCGGGCGCAGCCCGGCCTTCACCTTCCAGTTCGTCGCCGACAAGCTCAAGGCCTTCGTCGACGGAAACCTGACGGCGATCATCAACTTCCTCGCCGCCGCGGGCAATGACCCGCAGTTCTCGGCGACGATCGAGCCTTCGATGTTCTTCCTGCCGAATGACGTCGATCTGCGCTTCGATCGCGCCGACGCGCTGCTGCTCCTCGGCGCGCTACGCGGTGTCCGATCGCTGGCGACCTATCTATACGGATTCCGATGGGATTTCACCTTCGAGAGCGATCTCGACGTGCGCGGCTTGCTCTGCGAAAAAGCGATCACCGTGCTCAATCCGGTCTTCCTCAAGTCGAAGCTCGATTCCCCAGGGCTGCTCACGCTGCTCGGGGGCTTCCGCACGGGAATGCTCGAGGCGGTGCAGGCGCTGCGGATGGCGTTCGAGACGGGCAAGAGCCTGACGACCGACGCGGGTCCGACCCACTGGCAGGCGATCAACCCCGACCCAGCCTCGGCCCTCGATTCGCTGATCGGCCTGACGAAGGCGCTCGAGACCGAGCTGACGTCGCTCGCGGGAACGGTCTTGCCGATGGCGGACGATGGCAACGGCAACCCGATCAGCGCCACCTTCAAGAGCTTCTTCGAGTCGCCTTTCGTTTCGACCGGCACGCCGCCGCCATTCTACTGCGTGACCGAACAGGACAAGCAGGAGACCAGCACCACGATGACCGACACCTTTGAGTCGGCGTGGCTCGGCTCTCTGTTCAGCCCCGACGTCCTGACGACACAAGATCTCGGCTTGAAGTTGAAATACACCGCCAGCGGCGAGAGCGACCCGCGCGACGTCGACCCCTTTGCCGTGTTCCAGCACTTCCTCGAAACGCTGGAGCCCCTCTTCTCGGTGCTCGCCGACGGAAACTGACGCCAAACGCGCTGGATCTCCCCGCGTGCGAGCCACAAGAAGCGCGACACCCGGCCGCTGCTGCCGCCGACCAGGCCCCACGCGAGCCCCCACC
>JAGQJP010000644.1 GCA_020430585.1 Myxococcales bacterium
GCGTCGTCGCGACCGCGGCGGCGGGACGCGAGCGTCCCGGAAAATTCGCTCGACGCCCAAACTCTGCTAGGATAGGGGCATGTCGACACACCATCCGAGCGCCGCGATCGGCGTTTTCGACAGCGGAATCGGCGGCTTGACGGTCGCCCGGGAGATCGCGTCGCGTTTCCCCCACGAAGACTTGCTCTATCTCGGCGACACGGCGCGCTTGCCCTACGGCACCAAGAGCCCCGAGACGGTTGTGCGCTACGCTCACAAGTGCGTCGAATTTCTCGCGCAGCAGCCGATCAAGGCGATCGTCGTCGCCTGCAACTCGGCGAGCGCGGCCGCCGTTCCCGATCTGCGGCGCAGCTTCGACGTGCCCGTGTTGGGTGTGATCGGCCCGGGCGCCCGAGCGGCGGCGCGGGCGACGCAAAACCGGCGGATCGGCGTGATCGGCACGCGCGGAACCGTGCGCTCGAGGAGCTACGACGAACGCCTGGCCGAGATCTCGAGCGAGCTGCAGGTCTTCAGCAACCCGGCGCCGCTATTGGTCAACCTCGCCGAGGAGGGTTGGGTCGAAGGTGAGGTACCGCAGCGCGTCGTCGAGACGTATCTCGAGCCGCTGCTCGCCGAATCGATCGACACCCTCGTCCTCGGATGCACGCACTATCCGCTGTTCAAGCCGCTGATCGCCCGCTGGTTCGCTACCCTCGAGCGCCGCATCGCGCTCGTCGACTCGGCCGTCGCGCTCACCGACGAGTTGGAAGCTCGACTCGCCGAGGACGATCTCCTGCGCCGGGACCACAACGGGCGCACGCTCCAGTTCTACGCCACCGACGACCCGACCCGCTTCCGCGACGTCGGCCGCGCCTTCTTCGGCCACGAGCTCGACGACGTGCGACTCGTCGATATCTGAGCCGACACGAGCGCGGACCCGACGCTAGAGTCAGCTCGACGACAGGAGATGGCGCCTACTGTCAACGGCAGGAGTAGACCCGACGCTCGATGAAACGCTCGCCCAGCGTCGGATAATTGGTCTCGCTCGACGTCGAGAGCCCGAAGCGGTTGTAGCTGCCGCGGAAGAATGTCGTGAGCGCTCCGTCGGTCGGTGTCCAGCTCCAGGAGGCGAGGAGCTCATCGCGCGAATCCCAGTCCTGGCGTAGAATCAACCGCTCGTCGCCGAGGTCGTGGCGCCGAAACACCGCTAGCCGCGTCGCGAGCCCGAGGGACGGCGAATCGGCGCAGGGCGGAGCCAGCGTTGGATCGCTGTAGCGACAGCGCTGGTAGCGAAAGCTCTCCGTTTGGCCGTCAAGGCCGTTGGCGATCGATTCGCGGAGCAAACGGCCCTGGCGATCGGTGCGCAGCTCGAAGCTCGCCCATTCGGTGAGGGGAAGCGGATTCGGCGGTCTCGATTCGGACGCCCGCGGGTCGGCGATACGCGTGAAGTAGGCGAGCGGCTGCCCCTCGATGCGCACGATCACTCTCCCCGGCTCGCGCTCGTAGGAATGTCGCTCGAGCAGCGCGCCGCCTTGGCGTCGCTCGCGTCGAATCAGACGTCCCCGCGAGTCGTACCCGAACACCAGGATGCGCGTTTCCCGTCCATCCTGCGCATCGTCGCGCTCGAGACGAGCGATCTCCCGCGAATCAAAGGGGCCGCTGTGCCACACGACGCGGTCGCGTTGCAATTCGTCGCCGAGAAAGGTCCGACGCCGCAGGAGAGCCAGCGGCGGCTCTGGCCCACGGGCTCGCGGATCGAGCGCCGACGTCCAGGCCAACTCGCGGACCATTCGCCCCTCGGGGTCGTATGTCAGCCGGCGCTCGACGAGCCAGATTCCGTTCTCGCTGGCGAGTAGAGGGGCGACGTGTGCGAAGACGAGGGGCCACTGGGGCTGCATGTAGGGATTCGCACTCGGTGGCCGAAAGAGCCCCAAGACGTAGCGCGTCGGCTCGAGCCCGAGATCGAAGCGGTAGATCGTCTCGGCGTAGGGCGAGCCCAGGTCGATCGGCGGGATCGTGCACCCGTGAGTCGCATCGCGGTGGGGCAGAGCGAAATTCTGGTGTTCGTCGAAGGAGGCGGGGATCAGCAAGCGAGCTCCGTCGGGCACGCGCTGCTGAAGCTGGACCCAGGCGCCGAGGCGCGATGGCACGAGCTGCACCTCCCGCTGGCGCAGCCGGTCGTCGGAGCCCCAGCTCCAGCGGACGCGGAGGACGAGAAGGCCGTCGTGCTCACGAACCCAGCTCACGAGTCGCCGCTGGGCGTCATAGCTCCAGCGCGACTCGGCTGTCGTCACCCCTCCCGACGAGCTCTCGCGGCGGTAGCTGGCGGCGACGAGATCGCCGTTGCCGTCGTAACGCCAACGGATCTGGGTGCGCTGCTCGGGCTCGACGGACTCCCGCAGCCACAGTCGGTCTCCGTCCCAGACCTGGCGGAATCGCGTCTCGCCCGTGTGGACGCTCCAGCTCTGAACCTCGACGATCCGACCGTCCGCATCGTAGCGCACGCGCTTGCGAAACGTCTCCTCGCCCCCCTCGTCGGCGGATAGCCCCGAAGGGCGCCCTCGATCGTCGAGCTCGAGCGAGAGGTGTTGGTCCACCCGCTCGCCGAGGCGATGGTTCGTTCGTTCGGCGTCGACTCGGCGCTGGCGGTAGCGGTAGCTCCAGGTGTAGTGATGGTCCCGCGATTGCCGTGTATCCCGCAACAGGCGGCAGCTGCCGCGCCCTGGCGGCTCGATCGCCGCGTCCCAGACGATCGGGTAGATCGGCGCTCGGGGGCGGCAGTCACTGACCCCGCTCGGAGCGAGGTCGAAAGTGCGCCTCGGTGACTCGGGTGCGGGCCTGGGGCGTTCGCGTCCAGGTCGTCGGGGTCGGTCGAGGCCACTCGGTCGATCGAAGCGTCCCGGGCGCGACTCGTCCTGGAACCGACATCCCGGGCCAGCGCAGACGACGATACAGGCAAGAAGAATCGAAAGGGCGGTAATCGTTTGGGGTTTCATGATCGTCTCCAGAGAGCGTTGGCTCTTGTGGAACGATAGCGGGACGATTGCTCTACCACAATTGAGTAATATTGACTATATAATTAGCCATGAGCAAATAACCTTCGGACCGACCCGCGCGAGGCGCCGCAAAAGAGGGGCGATGGAGCTGACGACCATTCGACAATTCGTGCATGTCGCCGAGTCTGGCAGCTTCGTCGGCGGTGCGCGACGCTCCCACGTCACCCCGCCGGCGATCACCAAGGCGATCAAGAAGCTCGAGGCGGAGCTCGAAACGGCGCTCTTCTTCCGCACGACGCGACGCGTCCGCTTGACCGCCGCCGGAGAGGTACTGCTCGCCCGTTGTCAACGGATCCTGCGCGAGGTCGAGGCGGCACGTGCGGAGCTCGACGGGCTGAGCGGTGGCGTCTCGGGTGAGCTGCGCATCGCGGCGAACGAGGTGTTGTCGCTCTCGCTACTACCGAAGGCGATCGCGCGCCTCGTCGGCGAGCATCCCGGCGTGCGACCGCGATGCTACGAGATGGTACCCGGACGCTTCGAGCCCCTGCTCGTCGAGGGGCGCCTCGATCTTGCCTGCACGATCGGCGGTCGAGGGCACCCTGAGCTGCGTCAGATCGTCCTCGGCCACTCTCCCGGATGTCTCGTCTGCGGGCCGACCCATCCGCTGTTCGCGCGGGGATCCATTTGCGAAGCGGAGATCGAGCGCTATCCCTCGGTGGTCCCCGAGTTCTTCGACCTCGAGCACCTGCCCGTCCTCGACCAATTCCCCGATTCGCGCTGGCCGCGGCGGGTCGGCGCAACGATCGAGCTATTGCAGATGGGGGTTCAGCTTACCCTCGACGGCGCGTATCTCGGCTTCTTCCCGCGGGTCTCGATCGCCGAACACCTCGCCGCCGGCCGCCTGCGCGCCCTCGACGGGCTCGAGCAACAGGTGAGCTTCGCGCTCTCGGTCGTCGTGCGCGCCAACGAAACACCTCGCCCCGCCTGCGCCGCGCTGATCGAAGCGCTCCGCCTCGAAGCGAGGGCGCTACTATGATCTCGCTCACCGCCGTCTGCGAGACACCCTCGGAGCGTTCGGGACGATCCGCTCGAAGCGCAACATCGAATACGCTCGCCGGTCGCTCGCCAGTTCGTCGAAATCGCCGCGTCGTGATCGCTGGCGCGCCGCACTCGCGGGACATCGGCGGGACGGCGACCGGGAGGGTGGATTAGCGTTCGACGAGGACGTGGGGGGCATCGGCGCTGGGGCGCTCGGCATAGAGGCGGGTGCCCGAGCTGATGCGCAGGCGGTTGCCGCGCCAGGTGACGTGGCGCTTGCACGGCGCGACGAAGAGCACCAAGAGCATCAAGGCATCTTTGACCAAGGCGAAGGGGAGCGCGTGGACCAGGCCGGCGGTTCCGCGCAGCCGCGCCCAGGAGATCCCGTCGCGAATGAAAGTCGCCACGATCGCCCAGAGCAGCGGCAGCGGCCCTGTGACGCCGAAGAATGGCGCGAGGGCGGCGAGGGTGATCGGGTTGATCAGCACTTCGGCGGGGAAAGCGAAGGGCTTGAGGCGCCAGCGGAGCATCCCCCAGCGCAGCTGACGGTCGAAGAAGCGCTTCACCGTCGTCGCCTGGTTCACGTTGCGGATCAGACCATCGGCGATCCGCACCTTGTAGCCCGCCTGACGGAACATCCGACCGATCACGTAGTCCTCGGCGAGAATCGTCGCCACGCTCTCCAGGCCGCCGATCGCTTCGAGCACCGAGCGGCGGAACATCATCGACTTGCCGATTACGAGCGTGTGGTCGCCGAGCTCTTGCGAGGCGGCGACGCTGCCGGCGATCGTGCCGTTGAGGTGGAGATTTTCGAGGGTCGCGCCGAGGGTCTCCTCGCCGATCCCGGCGATCAGGTTGGTCACGAGCCCGACCTCGGAGTCGGAGTGCAGATGCGCCGACATGTTCGAGAGGTAGCCCGGGTCGACGGAGACGTTCGAGTCGCTGATCACGACGACGTCGTGGCTACCCGCCGAGAGCATCGCCCGCAGGTTCGAGACCTTCGGGTTCAGCGCGCGCCCACCGTTGTGGACGATCAGCCGCGAGCGTACGTCGGGATAGCGCTCGCGGAGGCGTTCGACGACGGCGATCGCGGGGTCGCTGGCGCCTTCGACACCGAAGACCAGCTCGTAGCAGGGGTGGTCTTGCGTGAAGAAGGTCTCGAGGTTGCCTTCGAGGGCCTCATCGGCTCCGCAGAGCGGTTTGAGGACCGAGATCGGGCACTCCTGGGCCGGGTACGGGGTCCGGCGCGTCGCGCGCCAAACCGACAGGACGAAGAGCACGATCGAGAGACTCGAAATAGCGATCAATGTCGGATACAACATGGCGATCTCCTTTCCCGGGCCGCTCGGTCGGCGACCGCGTTTCGCGTACGGCGATCGATTTTGCGAAGCCCGTGCCATCCCGCAAGTTATCGAAATGACGATCTCGGTTCTCGGGGGTGTGAAAAAGAATGACCAGTTGGTCACGACAACTGCGTTCGCTGCTGCGCACCTCGGGGTGTCAGCGGATCCCGCGGCGAAATCCGTTGTTGAAGGCAGATGTGCCCTCGGTGTAACCGGGTTCGCTCGACGACGTGCCGCCGCGTCACGGTCCGTACTCGGATGCGCGGCGGTCTGCCCACCCCCCGAGTGGTTGAATCTCGCCCCCGATCCCGCTAGACTGGACAGCGGCTCAGACAAAGGGGGAATCCGCGTGTGGCGAGCCCTTCTCACCTCGACGCTGCTCGTGTCGCTCCTCGCGGGCGTCGTCAGTGGCTGCTTCGACGCCCGGCGCTCGGGCCTGGTCGAAGCGCGTGGCGATTCAGCGAGCGACGGTGGGCTCACGGACCTCTCGACGACGGGGAGCGACGCGCCTTCGCTGGCTGACGTCTCGGGCAACGATGGGGCGCTGGACGGCGCCGTCGAGGGCGACACAGCCCCGGGCGACACCGCGCTCCCGGATTCGGACCTCGGGAGCTCGGACATCTCCGTCGACGCGCTGTTGCCCGACGGCGGCTGGCCTACGAGCTGTGGATACACGATCGAGCATCGCTATCCGATGCAGAACGAGGCGCTGTTCCGCGTCGAGGTCTACGGCGTCGACGAGCTCGGCCGCACCACGAGCTACGAGCGGGACGACGACGCGAACGGCAGCTCCGACTATAGCGCGACCTTTGACTATTACGGCGGGAGCGTGACGATCGCCGAGACGACCGAGAAGACCTTCAGCGCCACAGGGGCGCTGCGCACGCGCGTGACACGCCACTTCGACCCCGCGGGCCAGGAGGTCTCGGTCGAGGTCGACAAAGACGGCGACGGCGTGCTCGACGAGCGCGTCGAGAGAACGTACGCCGACAACGGTACGCTGCTCAGCGAGCGCCGAATCGACGCCCAATCCGGTCTCTACCTCACCGAGTTCCTGGTCAGCTTGACCGATTTCGGATCGGTTGCTCGAAAAGAGTGGTACGAAAACGGCGAGTTGAAGCAGGTCGAACGCTACA
>JAGQJP010000645.1 GCA_020430585.1 Myxococcales bacterium
CCCGGGCGATCGAGGTGCTCTCGATCCGAAAAATGACCGCGACGATCGCGGCACGGTCGATCCAACCGATGGCCGCGACGATCGCGGAACGGTCGATCCGCGCGGCGCCGACGATCGGGGCGACCCCCGCAATGGGAACGTCGACCGCGGCGGCCTCACGAGCGACCCCGTCGACAGAGGCAACCGCACGGGCGATCAGAGCGAGACCCTCAGCGGTGATCCGACCTCGGGCGGCAACAATCCTCAGCTCAACGGTGGCGACAACGGCGGCACGAGCCGCACGGGCGCTGGCTGCACGATGCTGACGGGCAGCTCGAGCGGATCGTCGATCGCCTTGTTCGGGTTGCTCCTGCTGTGCGTCGCCCTCCTGCGGCGTCGCCGCCTCGGGAACGCGCGATGACCCACCAGCTGACCGACCGTCCCCCGTCTCGGTTCCGATCGACTCGTCCCCCATTTCGGTTCCCGACGACGCTCACCCTCGTGATCCTGGCGACCCTGTTCGTCGGAGCCTCTCCAGCAGCGGCCAAGACCACGATTCGTTTTGCTACCTTGGCGCCGAGTGGTACGCCGATGGTGCGGGTTCTGCGCAAGTTGGCGAAGATGGTCGCCACGCGCACGAACGGTCGCGTCGAGTTCAAGATCTACCCTGGGGGGCGTCAGGGCGACGAGAAGGACGTCGTGCGCAAGATGCGCGCGGGTCAGCTCCACGCCTCGGGGATGACGGCGATCGGCCTGGCGGAGATCGAAAAAGAGATCCTCGTGCTGCAGATGCCATCCCTCTTCCGCAAGTACTCCGAGCTCGACTACGTGCGACGAAAGATGTTCGGCTACTTCGAGAAGAAATTCGCCGCCCGCGGCTTCAAATTGCTGAACCTCGGCGAGATCGGGTTCGTCTACATGTTCTCGACGAAGCCGATCCGAAACATCAGCGATCTTCGTAAACTACGCCCATGGGCCTGGATCGACGATCCGATCGCGCTGACCTTCAATCGCTTGGCCCGCACCCAGGCCCGGCTGCTCGCCTTACCTGCCGTGTTCCCCGCTCTGAAGGCGAAGATGATCGATGTCGTCTATGCGACGCCCCTCGGTGTCGTCGCCCTGCAATGGTACACCGAGCTCCACTACGTGGTCTCGCGGCCCCTCGCGGTTGGCCTCGGCGGTACGGTGATGCGGCTCGAGACCTGGAACTCACTCAGTGAGGCGGACCGCAAGCAATTTCGCGATCTCCAGCGCGAGTGGCAAGGCGTTCTGCAGCGCAAGGGGCGACGGGACAACAGGAAAGCGCTAAAGCTCTTGACCGAAAACGGGATAGCCGTTATTCAACCATCAGCGGACGCCGTTCGCGAATGGGAGCAGATGGCGTTTCGTGTGCAAGCCCAGCTGACGGGTAAGCTGTTTCCGAAGTCTCTTTTGGAGCAGGTGAAGCGTCACCTGAAAGAGTACCGCGCGTCGAAGGGCAACACCCCCAAGTAGGCGGGGCGACGACGGGGGTCGGAGGCAGCCATCGATCGGAGGCGAACGGTGGCGAGCGATTTTCACGTCGAGTCGAATTCGAAGCTGGAGCCCTGGATCCTTCGGACCTTCTGTGAACCGCTGTTGCGGTTGATCCCCGAGCGCGTCCATCCGAACCTCTTGTCGATGGTCAACACGACGACGATGTGGACGATGTTCATCCTCGCCGCCGCCGCTCCTCACCTCAGCCCTGCGTACGGTTTCTGGGCGCGAGTCGGCGCGGCGATCGGGATGTTCGCGACGATGCTCCTGGACAGCCTCGACGGAATGCAGGCCCGGCGCACGGGCAGGACGAGCAAGCTCGGCGAGGTGCTCGATCACTGGCTCGACGCGGCGCACGTTCCGATGATCGCCGCGGCGATCGTGCTGACCCTCGAGGTCCATCCCGTCCTGATCGTCGGCGTCGCGATCACCAACGTGATGATCTATCATGCGCAGATCCTGCTCTATCATCACACTCGCCGCTTCGTGCAGTCGCCTGTGAGCGGCGTGGATGGGCAGTTCGGCTGGAGCTTCGGTCTGGTCGTCGTGGGGGTGATCTTCTACTATCTGCCGCGCGATCTCGTCTGGCTCGACTGGCTGATCGGCGCGGTGGCGCTGACGGCGATCGTCGTACAGAGCCTCCAGTGCTGGTTCTACTACCAAAAACTGGGTCTGTTGCTGCGCTACCACGTGCCCTTCGTCGCAATGAACGTCGGGTTCGCGATTCCCCTGCTCCTCGGGCAGATCGATGTCTGGGCCTTCCTCTTCTGCGGCATCTTTCTCAGCCTGCGGATCACGGGGAGCTACGTGATCCACTCGGTGCTGCGCGAGCCGTTCGGCGGCGTCGATTGGGGCGTCGTCGGCTTCATCTTCGCGATGCCGCTGGCGTGCGCCTACGTCGATCCGATCGCCTACCACGGTTTCACGATCCAGCAGCTGCTGCCCTACGCGGCGTGTGTCTACATGCTCGCCCGCAGCCTCTTCGACTTTGCTCGCCACTACCCGCGGCTTCGCCCGAGCGAAGATGGCGCCTTCAAGTCGTTATAGGACCGTCGTCGCCGGTTGAGGTGATCGGTGCCGCGGCTCAGCCGAACGGTGCCGCGGCTCAGCCGAACTGTCGAAGGGGCGTCGCCAGGACCCGCCGCAGCTCTGAACCGGCCGCTGTGCGATCGCCGCCTGCGCCGCACGCTTCGAGCGCGCCTCCGAGCGCCTCGACGGTGCGCGCGAGATCGTCGCGTCGCCGCGTCGAAAGCCCCATGTGGCCGATTCGAAAGCTTCGCGTCGCGATGTCCCGGTGGAGGCCGCCGGCGATGACCACGCCTCGTTCGCGGACGCGGCCGAGAAGCGATGCGTCGACGTTGTCGGGGTAGTAGG
>JAGQJP010000646.1 GCA_020430585.1 Myxococcales bacterium
CAGAACCAAGAGCAGCGAACCGTAGAGACTCTCGGGTAGCAGCCCGTGGGAGGCGATGGCGCCGAGAAAGCGAAAGAGCGGCCATCCGCAAACGAGCAGGAAGGGAAGGCCGATCACGGCGCTTCCCGCGCCGACGGCGAGCAGGGTTCGTGTCGACTCGCGAACCCCTCCGCGACGGTGGCTCTCGATGAACAACAACGGGAGCAAGAGCGCGGGCCAGAGCTTGATCGCCGCGCCAATCGAGAGCAAGGCAGCGGCCGTCGGCCTCTTTCCGGCGGCCCAGAAGCGAAATCCGATCAGCGTGACCAAAGTCGGCCAGACGTCGAATCGGTGTATGAAGACGTCGAGCATCGCCGTCGACGCGACGATGTAGAGCCACGCGGCGACGGTTCCGCGTCCGTCGTCGTGCGAGAGCAACGTGGCGACGATCGCGACGTCGGCGACGAGGTTCAGCAGATAGAAGAGCAGGCGATAGAAGCCGAAGTCGCCGCTCAGCAGCCCCGGGAGGGTGACGATCAGTAGCGCCCCCGGCGGATACTCGACGGGAAAATCGCGATACGGGACGGCTCCATTGAGCCACGTTTCGGCATGGGCGTAGAAGATCCCGAGATCCGCCGATGGCCGGCCGCAGGCCCAGTCGATCAAGAGCAGGCGAGCAGCGAAGAATGCGACCCAGACCCACGCCATCGAATAGGGAGTCATCCGTCGCCAGAGAGATTGAAACATTTGTTGGGCGACCTGTGCGTTTCCCTTAGAATAGGAAAATCAGCGAACGGGATCGAGACAAATCCAGTCAACCCAAACGTCGTAACCATTCGAGGTCGAGATGGTGCTATTCCGCTACATGAATTGGCTTCACACGCGATGGCCCGCTGGCACGGTCGAGCGCCTGCCCGTCGTCGAAGAGAACGGGCGGGTCAACGTGGCGGGCGTCCGCGTCGTCGGTGACCTGACGGGGATCCCGCTGCTCAAGTTCTCCTCGGACACAGGCGCGAAAGCGGTCGAGGCGATGCTCGCCGAGCCCGACTTTCGGCCCACCAAGGATCCGAAGGACGACGTGCTCGATTTGGCGATTATCGGCGCGGGCGTCAGCGGGATTTCCGCGGCGATCGCCGCCCAGAAGGCGGGTCTGCACTTCGTGCTGTACGAAGCCTCGGAGGCGTTCTCGACGGTGGTCAACTTTCCGAAAGGAAAGCCGATCTACACCTACCCCACGGAGATGGTCCCCGCCGGGATTCAGTTCACCAAACAGGTGAAGGAGGAGCTCCTCGACGAGATGGAGGAGCAGCGCCGCCAGGCTGGCGTCGAGGTGACAAAAGCGCGGATCGACCACCTCGAGCGCCGCGGGGGCGAGCTGGTCCTGGTGCACAGCGACAAGAAGAAGAGCGAGACGCGGGCACGACGCGTAATCGTCGGGATCGGCCGTAGTGGGAACTTCCGCAAGCTCGGCGTTCCGGGGGAGGAGAAGGCGGAGAAAGTCTTCAACCGCCTCCACGACCCGAAAGAGTTCGCTGGACGCCACGTGCTCGTGGTCGGTGGCGGCGACTCGGCCCTCGAGGCGGCGATCGCGCTCGCCTGTACGGGCGCCCACGTCACATTGAGCTATCGCAAGAAGGAGTTCGCCCGCCCGAAGCCGGACAATATCGAGAAGATCGAAAAGCTCGTGGCGAACCCGGCGGCGAAGGTCGGTGTGGAAGAACCGACCTCGGAGCGGGTCACGACCTCGGCCTTTGCGCATCAACGAAAAAGCGCGAATCCCGGGTCGTTGACGCTGAAGATGGCGACCAATGTCGTCTCGATCGAGGACGACGCCGTCACCCTCAAGAGCCCCGAGGGTGTCGAAGAGCGTCTGCCCAACGACGTCGTCTTCACCATGCTGGGACGCGCCGCTCCCCTCGAGTTCTTTCGGCGATCGGGGATCGCGATCCACGGCGAGTGGCGCCTGCCTTCGATCATCGGGCTCGCGCTCTTCTTCGCGTTCTGCATCTGGCTCTACCACTGGAAGAGTTACAACTTCACGATCAAGACGATCAATCCCGCGCAGTGGACCGCGGCGTTGGCCAAGTGGATCGGCGCCGCCGCCGCCGACCGCAAGACCCTGATCTACACCATCCTGAAGTCGGCCTCCGGCCCGAGCTTCTATTACACGCTGGCCTACTGCACCCTCGTGATCACCTTCGGCATCCGGCGGATTCGCAAACGGCGGACGCCCTACATCACGCGCCAGACGATCACGCTGATGCTCGTCCAGGTCATCCCGCTCTTCATCCTGCCCGAGATCATCCTGCCCTGGATGGGGCGAAACGAGTTGTTCACGAACGGCCACGCGCTGAAGGGCTTCGCCGACCTCTTCTTCGAGCCCTACGACGGCAAGATCGGCATCGAGCGGGCCTATTGGCGCTCCTACGGCTTCATCCTCGCCTGGCCGCTGATGGTCTACAACTTCTTCACCAGCTCGCCGATGTGGGGCTGGCTCGTGCTCGGCTCGATTCAGACCTTCGTCGTGATTCCAGCGCTGATCTACCGCTATGGTAAGGGCGCCTACTGCGGCTGGATCTGCTCCTGCGGTGCCTTGGCCGAGACGCTCGGCGACGAGCATCGGACCAAGATGCCCCACGGCCCGAAGTGGAATCGGGTCAACATGCTGGGCCAGGTGATCCTTCTAGGGGCCTTTGTTTTACTCGCTTTGCGGATGCTGAGCTGGTGGGGCCCGATGGCCCTGCGGCCGACGATGCTCAAGATCTTCAACTTCGGCTTCACGGGTGGGTCGCTCTGGGGCATCCCCCTGAACTACAAATGGATCGTCGACGTGATGCTCGCAGGCGTCGTCGGGGTCGGCTTCTACTTTTGGTTCAGCGGCCGCGTCTGGTGCCGCTTCGCCTGCCCCTTGGCGGCGCTGATGCACATCTACGCTCGCTTTTCCCGCTTCCGCATCTTCGCCGAGAAGAAGAAGTGCATCTCGTGCAACGTCTGCACCTCGGTCTGCCACCAGGGGATCGACATCATGAACTTCGCCAACAAGGGGCTGCCGATGCAGGATCCCGAGTGCGTGCGCTGTTCGGCTTGCGTTCAGAGCTGCCCGACCGGCACGCTCAGCTTCGGCCGCATCGGCTCCGGCGGATCGCCGATCTACGATCGCTTCGTCGCGTCCCCCGTGCAACTGCGCGAGCCGAAGGGGAAGAGCCTGCCTCAGGCGCGTTGACTTCGTACCGCTTCTATCCTATCGTACGGTCGTTTCAATGCGCGGCTGACGACGAGGCGCCCGTTGCGACCTTTCGCCCTCTCGATCATGCTCGGAGTGACCATCCTCGCCATCTCCTGTGGCGCGCCGCGTGTCGTGCGCGAGACGATCGCCCCCGATGTGGTGTTGCGGCGGTATGTCGCGCTCGTGCGGGCGCGCCGTCCCGACGAGATCTATCTCCTCCTCGGCGGTCGGTTGCGCGAGAGGTTCAGCCGCGACTCGTTTCGTCTCTACTTTCGCGATTACTACACGTTGATCCGAGCCGAGGCGGAATCGATCCGGCGGCGCCTGGACATGGGTCAGACGCCGCGGACCCACGCGCGGATTCGTCTGGCGAGTCGCTCCTTGCGCTTCGTTTACGAAGACGGCGGCTGGCGGCTGGCGGACGATCCGACGAAAGCGCCCGCCGGTAGTCTCTCTTCGGATCCGAGGGCAGCGCTGGCTCAGGTCGCGCGCTGGCTCAAGAGCGGGCGTCTCTTCGGCCCCGTCAAACCGCTGGCGCCCGAGGTGCAGGGGCGTGTGCAGCGCGGCACGCGAGCCCTTCTGACGATGATCGACGCGCGTCTCGCCCGCGGGACGTTTTCGAAGGGGATCAAACGGCTGGTGATCGGTCGGAGCGCGGGCCCCTATCTCGAGCTGGTGCTCACGGCGAGCGGCTATCGCGTGCGGCGTATCCGTATCCCAGGGGGAATCGAAATTCAATGACGAAACTGAGCCGAAAGCGCCTCGAGCAGCACATTCAGGGCTTGCAGAAGAAGCTGCGTGGCAATCCCGAGGACGTCTCCGCGCGCCTCAACCTGGCGCGCACCTTTCTGCTCCTCGGCGAGGAGGAGCAGGCGATCCGCCAGTACACGAACCTGGCGCGCGTCGCGATCCGCAACAGCCAATTCTCGAACGCGATCGCCGCCTGCCGCACGATCTTGCGTCTGCGGCCCGATCTGCCGTTGGTGGTCGACATGTTGGCGCGGCTCGAGGCGCACAACCCGGCCAACGCCGAGTCCCGCGTCGTACGGCCGATCTCCGAGGCTGAAGCGCAGGATTTCATCAGCGCTCAGAGCTTCGGCGGGCCGCTGATCTCGCACGAGCCCGTGGTGCGCCGAATCGACGGTCATCACGTCCCGATGGACGAACCGATCGTGCGTCTCAAGTCTGCCGCTGGCGTCGCCTCGCCGCTGCCACCGCCAGAGCCCGCCGAACCGATCGTAGTGCCGCGTCAGAGCGTGCCGAACGACGAGACCCTCGAGCCGGTCGAGCCCCTGCGGAGCGCCGATTTCGAGCTCGAGATCGACGATCTAGAGGACGACGGATACGACGAGGCGCTCGAGGAGCTGCGCGAAGAGGATCTGCGCTCGATCGACGAATCCCTCGAGATCCTCCGCGAGGGTGACGACGAGATCGACGCCGATTGGGAGATTCACGAGGTGGGGAACGAGGACATCCTCGACCTCGAGAGTGTGGACCTCGACAAACCGGCGCCGACCGCGGGCATGCCCGTGCAGAGCCCGCTCTTCAGCGGCCTCGACATCGACTCCTTCGTCCGCATCATGAAAGACACGTCGATTCGCACGTTCGCCGAGAATCAAGAGCTACTGCGCGAGGGAGCCGAAGCGGATGGGCTCTACGTCGTCGTTCATGGCCAGGTGCGCCTGACGCGCCGCAATTCGTATGGCGAGGCGTGCGAGGTGGACCGACTGCAGGATGGGGACTTCTTTGCTGAAGGTGCGCTCTTCGCTGAGCCTCGCTCGCCCTACAGCGTGACGGCGACGAGCGCCGTCGACGCGATGCTTGCGCCGTTCGCGACGATCGAGCACGTGCGCCAACGTCAACCGAACGTGCAACGGCGCCTCGAGCGAACCTACTACCGCCGGCTCGTCGCCGAAACGCTGGCCGTCGCGCCGCTGTTTCGCGACGTCGACGGAAGCCAGCGCGATCAGCTGCTCGGGCAATTTCGCTGGCGTACGCTCGAAGCGGGGGCGACGATCATTCGCGAAGGTGAGCGCGTCGACCAGCTGCTCCTCGTCGGACGCGGCGAGGTCGAGATCGTGCGCCAAGCGATGGACGAGACGATCGCCGTCGCCCGGATGAGCGACGGTGACTTCATCGGCCTCTTGAACCTGCTCGATCGCTCGCCAGCGACACTCGGGGTGCGTGCAACCGTGGCGTCGCGGGTCTTGACGCTGCCCCGGGTCGCCTTCGAGAGTCTCTACGTCAACCACGATGGCTTTCGCCGCGCCGTCGAGCGAGCGCGTACGATGCGCCAGCTGATGCTCGACGCGGTCTACACGCCGCGATGAAGGGGGCCGAGATGACTTGGATCGAGCAGTTGGCCGACTGGGTCAGCGCGACGACACTGGATGACTGCCCCGCGCGTATCGTCGAAGGGGCCCGCGTTCAAGCGCTGAGCGTGATCGCTTCGCGATTTCACGCGCGACATGACGCCGCCGCTCGCTCCGTTTTGCGAGCGGCTCGCAACTGGCCGGCGGGAGAAGTGCCGACGACGGATGACGGCCCGAGATTGCATCCGCACTACGCGATCCTCGTCAATTGCGCGCTATCGCTGGTCTACGACTACGATGACTATCTCCTCGTCGGGCACACGGGCCACTCGACGGTCAACGTGAGTCGCGCCCTGGCGCAGGCCTATGGGTCGACCCACGAGGAGGCGCTGTTGGCGCAGATCGTCGGTAACGAGATCGGCGCACGGCTCGGCTTTTCCGCCTTCGTCGGTCCGCAGAATGGGCAGCAGCTTCCGTTCTTGCACCAGGTGAGCGCCGCCGTCGTTGCGTCGAAATTGATGAGCCTCGATGCCGAGCAGACGGCGCACGCGATCGCGATCGCCCTTTCGCAACCGCCCGCGCCCCTCTGGCCGGCGTTCCTCGGTGACAGCGGCGCGAAGATCCTCGTCGCCGCGCAGCCAGCGGTCAACGGCGTGCAGGGGGCGGAGCTCGCGGCGGCGGGGATGACCTCGGCCCTCGACCTGCTCGATCACAGCCACGGGTTCTTTCGACGTTTCACCTTCATGCCTCTCCCCGAGCTGCTCGGTGGTCTCGGCGAGACGTGGCTCTCCGACTCGATCCACCTCAAACCCTATCCCGCCTGTGCCTATCATCAGACGGTCTTCGACGCCCTCGAAGGGGCGATTCGTGAGGCGTCGGGGCGAGGCGAAGCGGTGTCGACGAGCAACATCCAACGGATCGAGGTCGAGACGACCATCTTGGCGACAACGGTTAGCAAACTCGCGGATAACCGACGCCAGCCCGGCGCGATTCGGCCAAATGACGTCAACTTCTCGATTCCTGTCGGCGCGGCGGTCTATTTTCTCGCGGGTCGCCTGACCACCGCTGAGCTCCAGGGCGATTGGCTGCTCGATCACGCCGAGGCGATCGAAACCATCGCGGCGCGGGTCCAGGTGAAACACGGTGTCGGCTTTTCGCGGATGCTGCTCAAAGCGCTCGACGATCGCCTCGGGCTGTTGCGCCTCCTGGGGCAGACGCCAGATCGCCGCTTTCTCGAAGCGTTGCCTCAATGGCTGCAGTCATTTCCGGGCTATCCGACGATTGACGTCGATTCGATCGAACAGCTGCTGCCGACGGTCACGGGCGTCTTCGACCTGGTGTCGACGCTCTGGAATCGCGAGCGCGGCCGCGCCTACGACGTCGCCGAGCACTCGCTCGAAGGCTTCGTGTTTCCCTTTGGCGCCCGCGCCACGCTGGTCAACACCAACGGCGATCGCTTCGAACACACCTCGGTCTTCGCCCGGGGCG
>JAGQJP010000647.1 GCA_020430585.1 Myxococcales bacterium
TCGGCGGCTGGTTCGGCGTCGGCGGCGGGTTCGGCGTCGGCGGCGGGTTCGGCGTCGGCGGCTGGTTCGGCGTCGGCGGCGGGTTCG
Source organism: Myxococcales bacterium (assembly GCA_020430585.1). Lineage (GTDB taxonomy): Bacteria > Myxococcota_A > UBA9042 > JAGQJP01 > JAGQJP01 > JAGQJP01. Next base: position 88 of record JAGQJP010000647.1, read on the forward strand.
GCTGACGAGGCGCCCGCGGCGGCGTGCGCTGCAGCTTGGTCAAGTCCGGAAGCGGGATGTTCAAACCCGCGAAGGTGAGCTTCGTCGCCAGGGCGACGACGAGTACGAGAACGATGCGGAAGACGTTGGCGGACGTGCTCATCGGCCCTCCTGGTGGCGCCCACATCATCTGCTTGGGGCGCGTTTCGCCAGCGGAAGCTACTGACCGGAAAACAGCTGCGCGAACAAGCGATCGACGTACTCGACGTCAGCAGCACCCGCCATCTCGCGGGCGGAGTGCATCGAAAGCATCGCATTGCCGACGTCGACGGTCGGTATCCCCATCCGGGCGGCGGTCATCGGACCGATCGTCGAGCCGCAGCCCAGATCGGTGCGATTGACGAACCACTGGTGCGGGATCTCGGCGCGTCGACAGAGATCGCGAAGCACCGCCGCGCTGAAGCCCGTCGTGGCGTAACGCTCCTGGGCGTTGACTTTGATCACCGGGCCACGGTTCATCACGGGCATGTGCCGCGGCTCGTGCTTGTCGGCGAAATTCGGGTGCACCGAGTGGGCCATATCCGCCGAGACGAAGAGGCTGCGACGGACGATGCGATGGCGCCCCTCGAGATCGAGGCCGCCCGCGTGGAGCAGCCGCTCGACGGTCACCTCGAGGAAGTTGCCACCTGCGCCGCGCTCCGAATCGGAGCCGACCTCTTCGTTGTCGAACAGAGCGATCAGATAGAGGTCGGTCGGCGAGGCCTTCGAAGCCGCGAGCGCCGACAGCGCCGCGAAACACATCGCCAGGTTGTCCAGGCGCGGAGCGTGGAGAAACTCGCCCGAGAGACCTGAGCGCGCCGATGGCTGGGTGTCGCAGAGCACCAGCTCGAAGCTGAGCAGATCGCTCTGCGGACGACCCGTCTCGGCACAGATCGCCTCGAGCAACGCCCCCTCGCCACCGGGATCGTCGGCGATCCCCCAGATCGGACACATCTCGGTCTGGGCGTTGAGCGTCAACCCTTTCTGATTCACCTCCCGATTGAGGTGAATCGCCAATTGGGGAATCCGACAGATCGGCGATCGGCTGTGGTAGAGCACGCTCTCGGGCGCGAGCGGGTCGTCGCCGCGGAACCAGAGCCGCCCGGCGAGACCGAGGTCACGATCGGTCCAGCTCGCGAAGAGCGGGCCACCGTAGACTTCGACGCCAAACTGCAGATAGCCCTCTTTGGCGTAGCTCGCTTGCGGCTTCACGCGAAACGTCGGGCTATCGGTGTGGGCGCCGATCGCCAGCACCCTGCTCTCGGCGCTCAAGCGTTGCGGCAACACCACCGCGACGAGGGAGGAGCCACTCCGCGTGACGACGTAGCGCCCGCCCGGCTCGAGCGCGTAGGCCTGCCTCTCGTCGAGTCGAGAAAAGCTCGGCCCGAGGCGCGCCAGCGCGGCTTCCACCGCGTGATACGGGCTCGGCGACCGATCGATGAACTCGAGCAATTGCTCGATGAGAGCTCCCACGTGCACCTCCAAGTTGTTGGCGCCAACGACGCGCAACCCGATCGTCTCGTGGCCCCACGGCTCGGTCTTCGAATCGCCGCGAGGTCCCGCCGGAGTGCGCTCAAATCGCCTCGAGCTCGCGCTCGACCTCGCGCAAGATATCGACCTCGCGGCTCAGCTGTCGCATCGGATCGCTCAGCCCCGCCGTCAGCTGCGGCATTCGGCCAGCGTCGAGGCGCGCCGCGTCGAGCCGCATGTTTTCGACCGAGAGAACGAACCCCTCGGCGCTCGCCAGCATCCGTTGAAGCTCGCGATCGAGCTGTTGCACCTTCTGCTCACGCGCGCGAAGCAGATTGAGGTTGGTCATGTAGACCTCGGTCAAGCGCGCGTCATCGGCGCTCTGAAGTCGGCGCTCGAGCTCGACGATCTTACCCGAGAGCGCCGCCGCCCCACCTGGCGAGACCTCTTCGAGCAGCACCCGAACACGTTGCGCGCCTTTGGCCAAGAGCTCGACGTCGCGCAGAGCGCCATCGAGCTCGCTCCCCAGCGTCTTCTTGTCGAAACCGTCGAGGGTCTTGCTCTTGAGCGTCTCTTTCGCCGCCTCGACCAGTAGACGGGCGCGCTTGATTAGCTCTTCCCAACCTGGCTCGAGCGGGGCAGCGGGCCTGGGATGAGCTGGATGCGTCAATGCCGGCGGCATCGTCACACCGCCGACCTCGAGCTCGGCCTCGGCGATTCGATGCCTGTTGTCCCGCATCCAGCCAAAATAGTTGAGGGAATGGATGCCGAAGCCCATCCCCCAGCTGATCAACGGGAAGAGGAACCAGAGGTGGGCTCCCGTGAGCATGTCGATCAGGAAGAGCCCGGCGTTGACCGATGCGTAGGCGTTCAGGTGGCCGCGCCAGCCGCGTCGCTTGCGATCCCGCAATCGAACGAGCCGTTCGGCGTCCGATTCCTGTCGCCGTCTGAGAAACTGGAACATCGAGACCTTCTCGTGGCGTTCGCGACACGCCTATGGTAGCCTCTACGCGCGTCGGAATCAATTCACAACTGGGAGCGCCCGAGGAGCGACGGGAGACGATGGACCGAGAGACGAGCTCATTGTTTCGCGGTGAGCCAGGGAAGCTGATCGCCTATTCGTTGATCCCCTCTCCGCCCGAGTTGCGGCCCGCCCGCGGCGAGCGCGACTGGATGGAACAGACGCACGAGCGCTTCGCCAATCGCTGCCTGCCGCTGTTGATCGCGAACATGCACGGCTGGGAGCTGCTCTCTCCGACCAGCTTCACGGCGCGTTGGGACGGACGAGCAATCAAGCAAGGCGTTTCGTTGCGCTTCGACGACGGGCCGAGCACGCTGGTCCACAGCCACTTCGGCTCGGGCATCGTCACCTTTTCAACGGGTTATCTCTTCATCACCCCGCCGGGCGTCAACCTCTGGGTCAAGGGTCCGACCAACCGCCCGAAAGACGGCATCTCGCCGCTCGAAGGGATCGTGGAGAGCGACTGGTCGACGGCGCCTTTCACGATGAACTGGAAGCTGACCCGCGCCGACCACGAGGTACGGTTCGAAGCGGGCGAGCCCTGCTGCACGATCCTCCCGATCGCAAGAGGCTACATCGAATCGCTGGAACCCGAGATCCGCCCGCTGGCGCAAGACGCCGAGCTGGACCAGGCGTATCGAAGCTGGCGGGAGAGTCGCTCGACATTCCTCGCCGACCTCACGCAGCCCCAGAGCGACGCCCGCCAGAAGAAGTGGCAGAAGGACTATTTTCGCGGCATCGCCGCCAACGGCGCGGCGTTCGAAGAGCACCAAACTCGCTTGCATCTGCGCCCCTTCCAGCACGCTCCCGAGCGCGAGAAATCCTAATCTTTCCATAGGGCGAGACGCGCGGCTCCGCAAGACCGTTGTAGCATTCCCCCAATCTGTTATAATGACTGCATAGCGCGAAATCCTGATTCGTTATCGTGACGTTACATCCGACGAACCACGTCGTTCAGCCACACGGCTGTGGCGGGCACGGGGCCGCGCGTCGGATGCCCAAAGACGAGGGAGAGACGCATGGGCTTTTTCGATCGAAAAAAACAGAGCTCGGAGCTCGATCCGGGGACGCGTGGTGAAGGCTACTTCGACGCCAACGTCGAGGAGATCTCGCTGAACAAGCCGACGTCCGCCGAGGAACCCAGAGCGGATGCAGCGGCTCCCAAGTCCGAACCAGCCCGTCCGGCGCGGTCGACGAACTACGGGATCGAGAAGGCGATCGAGCTGATGCGGATGATCCCCTTCAGCGCGAACAACGAAGAGCAGTTCGTCATCGTGATCAAGAAGACCCTCGAGTCGACGAACATCTCGGTGCCCGGAATCATCGGCGACGCGGACCTCAAGCTCAAGAATCTCGAGGGTGAGATCGGCATGCTGCGCGACGACATCAAGAACTTCGAGGCGGAGATCGAGAAGCGCAAGAAACGAATCGAAGAGCTGCAGACCGATCACCAAGAGACATCGCAGGTCAAGAGCCGGCTCGAGCTCGCCGAACAGCTCACCGCCAAAGAAGCGAAGCCCGCCGAGGCTCCGCCCAAGTCGAGCGCCAAGAGCGCAGGGCCACCGAAAGCGGCGCAAAAATGAAGCGATCCCGCCCCGCTCGACGACCGCAAGGCGTCGAGGTCGGAACGGTGCGCTCGATCGGATCTCGGTTGATTTCTCGAAGCGTCTCATTTAACGTCGAACACGAACCAGATCGTCAGATCGGCTGGAGGCTTACGGGTGGCTAGGCTGAAGGTGATCGCTCTGACCCAGAGCGTGAGAACCAAAAAACTCCTGCAACGCGTCGTGACGGCCACGGGGTGCAACCTCGAGTTCGACGCGGCTCCCGCCGCGGTGACGGACGCGCACAGCTTGGTCATTTGGGACTTTCCAATCGCCACCCCGCCGACCCTCAACGACTTGAAGCGGCTCAAGCTGCAAAAGCCGATCCTCGTCCTCGTGCAGGGCCACGATCTGAGCCAGGTGATGGAGCTCTGGAGCGACGGACGGGTCGGTCACATCCTCGCCTACCGCGACGAAGACCTCGACGAGCACGAGCTGATCGTCTCGATCACGAAGCTCACCAAAGGCGACATTTTCGGGCTCCAGAAATACTTCACCTGGGGTGTCACGCTCTTCTCGATGAAGGTCTTCAACTACCAGGAGAAGGCGGCGGCGATCAGCTACATCGACGAGGCGGCGAAGGACTCGGGTGCACGCGGGCAGCTGCGTCGAAAGATCCAGCTCGCCGCCGACGAGCTGCTGATCAACGCGCTCTATCACGCGCCCGTCGACGAGTCGGGACGCGAGATCTTCGGCGAAAAGACGGGAGACGAGCGCGTCGCCGTGACCTTGAAGGAGCCCGTGACGTTGCGCTACGCGACCGACGGGCGCGGGTTCGCGATCGCGATACGCGACGCCTACGGCTCGCTCTCACGGAAGCGGCTGCTGACCTATCTCCAGCGATCGAGCGATACCAAGGCCGACATGGAGACCAAGAAGACCGGAGCGGGTCTGGGCCTGCACGAGGTGCTGCGAAGTGCCTCCAGCATCGCCTGGAACCTATCGCCGGGAGCCCAGACCGAGGTGATCTGCCTCTTCGATATGGAGAAGGTCGCCCGGGGGCTCGGCACGACGCAATCGATCAGCATCTTCGAAGAGACACCGAACGAACCGACCGAGCAAGCGTCGGCGTCGAGCGCGTCCGAGGGGGCATCTCGAGCGATGACGAGGCTTTTGGGCGTCGCCGCGGTGTTCATCATCATTCTCCTCGCCGCCGGCGCGCTGATGTTCCTTCGCAAATCGGCGCCGACACGCGTCACCGTGGAATCGGATCTGCCCAACGCCACACACCTCCTCAACGGAAGCGCGACGACCCCTCCCTTCGTCGTCGATCCGAAGAAGGGTCGCGAACAGGTGATCACCGTCAAGCTCCGCGGAAACGAGATCTGGAGCGCCACGCTGCGCCCGACGGACGGCAAGATCGTGCTCAAAGCGATGCTCCGCAAGATACAACACTGCGTACCGACGCCAAAATCGGCGAATATCCGTTGAACCGTCGGCGCGGCGCGGGCGGGAATCAAAACTACTCCACCTATGTTTCAATCGCTACTGTGACTGCGATCCGACTTTCGGAAAGGACTGGCCGATGACGCACCGTTATCTATTGCCATTTGCCGCGCTGCTCGTTCTCGGTGGATGCATCCAATATCCGAACTGCAAGACCGACGAGCACTGCTCGGATTTCAAAGAGTTCTGTGTCGAGGGCAAGTGCCGCAAGTGTCGCGACGACAAGAGCTGTGTCGCCAAAGACCCTTGCGGATTCTGCGAGACGAAAACCTACACCTGCGAGCGGCGCAAGAGCTGTTGCACCGTCGACACCGATTGCCCGACGGGCGTCTGCCGCAAGAAAGCAAACGAGACCGTCGGGCGCTGCGCGACCAGCTGCACCTCCGACGACCAGTGCGACCCGAACGAAGAGTGCGAGAAAGGTGTCTGCGTTCAACGCAAGAGCGATGTACGCAAGCGTTGCAAGAAGGATGGTGACTGCGACGCCGACAGCCGCTGCGAGAAGGGCTATTGCACAAAGGAAACGCTCAGCGAGCTCCCCTGCAAGCTCGAGCCGGTATACTTCGACTTCGACGAGTTCTCGGTGAGCTCGAAGTCCAAGCTCGTCCTCGAGAAGAATCTCAAGTGCCTGCGCAGCTTCAAGACCAAGGTACGCGTCGAGGGTCACGCCGACGCCCGAGGCACCGCCGAATACAACCTCGCCCTCGGCCAGCGGCGGGCCAACGCAGTGGTGAACTATCTCGTCAACTCCGGGATCGAGGGAAAGAGGCTGGTCAGCGTCTCGTACGGCAAAGAAAAGCCCGCCTGCGACAGCTCCACCGACGTCTGCCACGGGAAGAATCGGCGCGTCGAGTTCAAAGCGCACCGCGGCAGGTGACGTCGACAGCCGCTTCTGATAAGGTAGGGCCATGAAAACGACGGCTCGCCCCGCCCTACCGATCTGGCTCATCGCCGCGCTGATCCTGCTCGTCACGGCGTGCAACAGCGGATCGACGTCATCGGCTGCGGACGCGGCCGATTCGACCACACCAGCCGACAGCGAGAACGCCGATATCGACGTGGTCGGCATTCCGACCTTCCCCGAAATCGAGGTCGAGCGCACCAACGTTGGCGATCGACTACTGCTCAAACCCACGGACGGGTGTCACCGCCTCGAATCGACGCCGACGGCGATCGGTCAGTGGCTGCTCTACAGTGCCTCGCCCACGGGCGACTGCCCCAGCAACGACGCCGAGCTCTGGGGGCTGGACCTCTCGACACAGACGCTCTTTCGCGTCGCCAGCCTTTCGTCGATCGGCACTCCGCTGGTCTGGCCGACAGAGGGAGTCTTCGGCGCGCTCTCGAACGGTGGCCTCTTTCGCCTCGACGCCGACTCGCTCCTGCCGACCGAGACGACGCAACCGAACGGCTCGTCGATCACGACCAGCCCGCTGCGCCTCGACCAGCGTCTCTACCTCGGCACGCGGCACCGTTCGGCGACGAGCTGCAGCGAGGCGGGCCTCGACTGCGGGGCGGTGCTCGGTCTCTCCCTCGACGGCGCGATCGTCGCCCAGCTGACCGTCGATCGCGGCTTCGAGGCGAGCGTCACCGCCTCGCCGACCAGCGACGGCGAACGGATCTTCCTCGGAACGGGCCTGGGCGCGCCGGGCTCGACCGGATTCACACACGCCTGTGCGGTGGTGCGCCTCGATCGAACGCTCTCGGTGACCGCCCGCTTCGACCCGGGGGACAGCGGCTGCCGCGAGAACAGCGGGCGCCACGATTTCGTCAGCGGCGAAGTGGTCGTCGGCCGATCGGCGGTCTGGGCGCTCTTCGCTGATGCGATCGACAGCGGCGGCGATGGCGCGCTGGTTCAACTCGACTTCGACCTCGTCGAACGTTGCCGCACACCGCTGACGCCGCCGTCGGACGGCGCGCTCGTCGGGCCGACCCAGGGCGTCGTGCTCGATGAGCAGGGGCGCGCCTATCTCGCGGTCAACGAAGGCACGGCGCCGGCTGTCAGCGGCCGACTCCTCCGCGTCGACAGCGACTGCTCGAGCAAGACGCTGCTCCAGCTGACGACGCCGATCCGCAGCACGCCGATCCTGGTCGACGATCGTTTCGTCATGGTCGCCGCTGGCGACACGCTCTATGTCGTCGATCGCCAAAACGGCGAGACCCACACCTTTCCCCTCGCCGGCGGCTCGGACGTGATCGCCTCGCCCGTCGTGATCGCGGGTACGCTGGTCGTGGCGCAGGTCGACGGTCCGTTGACGATCTGGCCGCAGAGCGGCTTCGGCAGTTACGGCACCGCCCTCTGGCCGCGGCCGCGGCGCGACAACGATGGCGTGGCGATCGAGGTGACCCCGAACCCTTGAGCCAAAACCGCCACGCCGACTGTTCGACGAGAGTCCGCCGCGATCCGCTTTCCGCGTCCGACGCCGCCGATCTCCAAGCGCCTTCATCGTCTTGCGGCGCCGACGCGAGGCCCTACGAGGTCTTCGTCGCGTCCGCGAGGCGGTAGAGCGCACCCTCGGTCGGCGTGGGCGGGAAAGGCTCTCCCCGAACCACGGTCCGCTCGGTGCCGCTGGCGACGTGGTAGGGATACAGAATCTCCCACTGCCCGCTGAGGGGGCAGCGCTCTCCGGGTCGGAAGAGGTCTCCGTCTGTGGGCTTGAGCGCGTCGTGCCGCTGGAAGTACGGCAGGAAGAGCTTGGCTACCGAGGCGCTGATGGGCACCCGTACCACGAGGGAGCGCGTGCGATCGGTGATCACCAACACGTCCTCCTCGAGGGCATAGTGGGCGCTCGAGAGCGTGATCGTCCGCTCCCCCTCGGTGACCTCGATCCGAAACACGCTGCCACCCGCACGCCCCGAGTAGATCGTCAGCGTCTTTGCTTCGAGGTCGAGGTCGATCCGCGACGCCATCACGCCCTTCTCTCGCATGTCCGAGAGATCGAGATAATAGACCGTCGTCCCGCGGACCTCCACGGGTCCCAGGTGCAACCAGCCGTCCCCGGCGGTGGGGAGCCAGCTCGGTTCGTCTCCGTACGGGCTCGTGCGCGTGCGCTGAATCACGGCGCGGCCCTTGAGGCCGGCGAGGAACTCTTCGATCTGCGTCAAGGCCCGTAGGTTCTGGGCCCCAGCGTCTCCAAACACCCAACGAATAATGGCCATCGCTCCTCCCTTCGCGACGAGCGCTCAGAGGCCCAGCGACTGCTGCACGGGTTCCCGCGCCAGCGGTGCGACCTGGACCATCAGCCCCGAAAGCGGCATGTGAA
>JAGQJP010000067.1 GCA_020430585.1 Myxococcales bacterium
ACCTCGAGGCGGCGGGCGACAGGCTTCAGCGCGGCCTAGAAGGAGCGCTGCGGGCGGGGGGAGTGACCGGACGCGTGCAGCGCGTCGGCTCGATGTGGACGCTCTTCTTCGGGGATGGGCCCATCGTCGACTATGACGCGGCGAAGCGCTGCTCGACGGAACGTTTCAGCGTGTTTTTCAATGGCATGCTCGATCGCGGTGTGTTGCTGCCTCCCTCTCAGTTCGAGGCCTGTTTCATCTCCGGCGCCCACGACGACGCGGCGATCGACGCCACGATCGACGCCGCACACCAGGTGCTCTCCCGCGGTTTATGAGGGGCTTTGCCGCCTCCGCACGGGGGCGCTTCCGCTTGACAGCTTCGACGCGCTGTGTTAAGCGTACCCAGAATTTGGTTTCGTTTTCGAAACTTATCTGTTTCGCCTAGGATTTTGGCGTGGCAGACGGTGACAAGCAACCGGGAAAAGAACCCCCCCGACTCATCAGGCTGTTTCGTTACGGAATGGCCGCATCCGAGCTCGGCTTTGCGGTTCTGGGTGGGCTCGCCCTCGGCTATTGGCTCGACGGGCTCTTGGGGACGTCGCCCTGGCTGCTGCTGGTCGGGTTGGTACTCGGCTTCACGGGCGGATTGTGGACGCTTATCAGACTGACCAACAAGGTGATGGAAGACGATCGGTCGAAGCCGGCCCGTTAGGCTTTCTGATCGACTCTGAACGCATCGCGTTCGTCGTCGCCGCTCTTCTGCTCGTCGCTTCGGGCTTTTTCCGCGACTGGTCGATTACGACCGGCGTGGCCGTCGGGGCCGTCGTATCCCTTTTCAACATGCGGGTCTTGGTCTTTCTTGCTCGAAAACTCGAGCGGGGCAACGTCAGTCGACAGACGCTCTGGATTTCCGTCTTCCTGATCAAATTTGCTCTGCTTCTGCTTGCCATTTTTCTGATTCTTCGTTATATGCAACTGGCGCCGCTGGCATTCCTCTGCGGAATCTCTGTCACTCCGGTGGCAATTTTCATTGGAAGTCAGCGACTTATGGATCGGGAACGAAGCTGAGGAAGACGTTCGATGAGAGTTCGCACCCCCATACTGCTGTTCGTTCTGATCGCTGCCTGGGTCGCACCCACCGCCGTGTGGGCGAGCGCGGATCACGAGCAGGACACGACGGTGCGCCTCAAGGAAGGGCAGAGCAAGGGCCATGACGCCAAGGGCCACGACAAGGGCCACGGTCATCTGTCGCCTTGGGAGGCCGACCACTGGTCCCTGTTCAACGTCGTCGTCCCCGAGACGGCGCGCAACGAGATTCAGACCAAGCTCGGTCCGACGTGGTTCGACAAGGACAAACGCTATCGGCTGGCCCACGTCTTCATGACGGCGTTGGTCGTGTTTCTGATCATGCTCTTGGTCGGCAGCTCGCGCTCGCGCCTGACCGATCCAGAGAAGGCGCTGATCCCCGAGAAGAAGCTCACCGCATATAACTTCCTCGAGATGATGATGGAAGCGGTGATCGAGATGATGACGCAGATCATGCCCGAGAAGGTGGCGCGCAAGGCGTTCCCCCTGATCGGCACGTTGGCGCTCTTCATCTTCTTCGGAAACGTGCTTGGCGCAATTCCGGGCCTCTTGCCCGCGACCGACAACTTCAACACGACCTTCGCCTGCGGGATCGTCGTATTCGTGATGTACCACTATTGGGGTATCCAAGAGCATGGCGCCGGGCCGTATCTCAAGCACTTCTTGGGGCCGATCACGGCCTGGTACGGCCTTCCATTGATGATTCTGATGTTCTGCATCGAGATCATCAGCCACACCGTTCGACCCTTCTCCCTCGGGATTCGTCTGATGGGGAACATGTTCGGCGACCACCAGGTGCTCGGCCAGTTTCTGAACTTCCACCTGCCGCTCGTTCCGCTCCCCGTGATGCTGCTCGGGTTGTTGGTCGTCGTCGTGCAGACGCTGGTTTTTTGTTTGTTGTCGATGGTGTATATCGGTATGGCGACGGCCCACACCGAGCACTGAAACGTTTGAGCTCGTACCACATCGCCAGAGAGAGGCGTTCAAACTGGGAGGAAGATCGATGGTGACACGGAAGAAGTTGTTTGTTGTGGGTATTCTCGCATTGATGTTCTTGTTCTTCGCGGGTGGAATCGCTGCGGCGCAGACGCCAGCCCCGACAACACAGACGACCGCGTCGAACAAGTACGACGTGAGCAAGTGGGCCGCGCTCGCTACCGGTCTGTGTATCGCCATCGCCGCGTTCGGTGGCGCCCTCGGTCAAGGCAACGCGACCAAAGCCGCGCTCGAAGGCATCGCTCGCAACCCTGGCGCTCGCGACAAGATCTTCACGCCGATGATCATCGGTCTGGCGCTGATCGAGTCCCTCGTGATCTATGCGCTCGTCATCGCGTTCCTCCTGTACGGTAAGATTCAGCTCTGAGATCGTTCGCGGTCAAACCGAATCTGCGTCCGCGGCACACCGTGGCGTTGCGCCCGTGGATTTGGCTCTCTGGCGAGGGCCTTCGCACGACCGATCCACTCCTCGCCACCGCGACCGTTCATCGTCTGCGCCCTATTGATCCCTCGCATGAGCTGTGTTATCCTAGCGCAAGTTCTAGTTAACCCTTTTCACTTCAATAGGTTATCGCAATGGTCGCTTTGAGGACGTACGTCTTCCTCGATAGTCTGCAACCGCAACTGGCCTCGTTCGTCGGCAAGACCGCTCGCGGATTCTTACCGATTCCGGGGATGGCGTCGCTCTGGGTCGAGATCGCGCCCGGAATCGCAATCAACCGGGTCACCGATGTGGCGCTCAAGCGCACCCGCACGGTACCCGCCGTTCAAGTCGTAGAGCGGGCCTACGGGTTGCTCGAGGTCCACCACGAGGACCAAGGCGAAGTGCTCAGCGCTGGCGCCGCGATTCTGGATTACCTCGAGCTCGAAGAGAGTGGGCGACGCAAGCCGAAGTTGGTGACCAAACAGATCATCCGCTCGGTCGAGCCCTACCAGGCGCAGTTGATCAACCGCAACTCCGCTGGGAACATGATTTTGCCCGGGCAGTCGCTCTTCATTCTGGAGACCGAGCCTGCGGGCTACGTGACCTTTGCCGCGAACGAAGCGGAGAAGGCCGCGCGGATCTTCCTGATCAACATCCAACCGTTCGGGGCATTCGGACGGCTATATTTGAGCGGACCCGAGTCGGAGATCGATTCGGCCGCCGACGCAGCGATCAACGCGCTCGAACAGCTGAGTGGCGTGGAGTAATAAGGAGTAGAAGATGGCAGACGCTTTGGGAATGATCGAAACACGCGGATTTGTCGGAATGGTCGAGGCAGCAGACGCGATGGTCAAAGCAGCCAAGGTCGATCTCGTGCACTACGAGAAGATCGGTGGCGGCTACGTTACGGCGATCGTGCGCGGCGACGTCGCAGCGGTGAAGGCGGCGACCGAAGCCGGGGCCCGAGCGGCCGAGCGCGTGGGCGAGCTCGTCTCGGTGCACGTGATTCCGCGTCCTCACTCGAATATCGATCTGGTTCTGCCACTGGGACGACGCCCCGAGGAGTCCTAACCGATGCTCCTCGGCAAAGTCGTCGGTACGGTCGTCGCCAGCCGCAAGGAAGAGGAGCTCGTCGGCTTCAAGTTCCTGTTGGTCAAAGAGGTGTCGACCGATCTCAAAGAGACGGGCTCGAGCGTCGTCGCCGCCGACGCGGTGGGAGCGGGGATCGGTGAGCTGGTGATGTACGCGCAGGGCAGCTCGGCGCGACAGACCAGCCTCACCAAAGACCGCCCCGTCGATGCGGTGATCATGGCGATCGTCGACTCTTTCGACGTCGATGGCGAGCTCAAATACGAGAAGTATTCCGCTACATGAAAGTCGACGAACGCACCATCGCGACGATTGTCGAGCGCGTCGTCACGCGTCTGCAGGGCGAGAGCGCCCCGACGCGCGCCGCGATCGGAGCGCCGACGGTGATCGCCGCCCCGCGGATGGCCCAGGAGGGCGTCTTCGATGACATCGATGGCGCTGCCACCGCCGCCCGCGCGGCCTTCGAGGAGTTCGAGGGACAGCCGCTCGAGCTTCGCCGGAAGGTGATCGAGGCGATTCGCCAGACCTGCCGCGAACACCTCAACGATCTCGCACGGATGGCCGTCGAGGAGACGGGCCTCGGCCGATACGAAGACAAGCTGATCAAGAACAACGCGGTGATCGAGCTCACGCCCGGCACCGAGATCCTCCGTCCGATCAGCTACACGGGTGACAACGGGCTGGTTCTGATCGAGCGCGCACCCTATGGCGTGATCGGTTCGATTACGCCCTCGACCAACCCCTCCGAGACGATCATCTGTAACGCGATCGGGATGGTTGCGGGCGGGAACGCCGTCGTATTCAACCCGCACCCCGGGGCGAAGAACCTCTCGGTCTTCCTGATCCGGCTGCTCAATCGAGCGATCGTCGCCGCTGGCGGACCGAAGAACCTGTTGACCACCGTCGGGGCGCCGACGATCGAATCGGCCCAGGCGATGATGAAGCACCCCAAGGTGCGTCTGCTCGTCGTCACGGGTGGCGGCGCCGTGGTCAAGGCGGCGATGGGCTCGGGAAAGCGTGCGATCGCCGCTGGCCCCGGAAACCCACCCGTCGTCGTCGACGAGACGGCGCCCCTCGACCGCGCCGCACGGGACATCATCAGCGGTGCGAGCCTCGACAACAACATCGTCTGCATCGTCGAGAAGGAGATCATCGCCGTCGCCGAGATCGCCGACAAGCTCAAAGCCGAGCTGCGTCGCGGTCCGGCCCTCGAGCTCAACGCGCGCCAAACGCAGCAGCTCGAGAAGGTGCTGATCACCCCGGACAACCATGTCAACCGCGACTTCATCGGCAAGAACGCCAACCGTATCCTCGCCGAGATCGGTGTGCGCGCCGCCGACGACCTGCGGATCATCTTCTGCGAGGTCGACGAGCACCACCCCTTCGTGCAGCACGAGATGTTGATGCCCGTGATCGGCTTGGTCCGCGCCAAGAACGCCGACGAGGCGATCGCGATGGCCAAGCGCGTCGAGCACGGCTTCGGCCACACCGCCGTGATGCATTCGCTGCACATCGGCCGTCTCTCGGCGATGGCGCGCACGATCAACACCTCGATCTTCGTCAAGAACGCGCCGTCGTATGCCGGGCTCTCGATCGGCGGCGAGGGGTACACCTCGTTCACGATCGCCAGCCCGACCGGAGAGGGCCTGACCACAGCCGTCAGCTTCACCCGCGAGCGACGTTGCACACTCAAAGACCACTTCCGGATCGTATAGCCGTCGATGAGCAAGCCAGCCCTGGCCTTTGTCGAGCTCTTCAGCATTGCCCGTGGGATGTTGATCGTCGACCAGATGATCAAGAAAGCGCCGATCGAGCTCCTCGCCTCGGGGCCCGTCTCGAGCGGCAAGTTCACGATCCTCGTCGCGGGCGACGTCGCCGAGATCGACGAATCGTATCGGCTCGCGCTGGCCCTCGCCCCGCCGCATCTAGCGGGCTCGGTCTTTCTGCCGCAGGTGGCGAGCGCGATCATCCCCGGTTTGCGCGGCGATTTCGTCGACCTCGAAGCGGACAGCCTGGCGATCGTCGAAACCCGCAGCCAGGCGAGCACGATCGTCTCCTGCGACGCCGCGCTCAAGGGGGCCGAGGTGCAGCTACTCGATCTACGGATTTACAAGCGTCTGGGCGGAAAGGGCTACTTCGTCGTCAGCGGCCCGCTCGACCAGGTCGAGGCTGCGGTCGAAGCGGCGACGGCGCGTCTCGAGGCCGAGCAGCTACTCCAGAGCGAGATCATCGCCCGCCCCCACGACGAATCGTGGGATCATTTCTACCGAAATCCTCGCCTGCGCAGCGTCCGCGACTCTCATCGCTATCTCGACGATTGATCGGCGCGGCGCTGATCGAAGGCGCTCTCGATCGACTGCGATGGAATTCCTGGGCGGAGTCGGATGTGGAGCCTGCGGGAGGGTCGTGCAGATCAGCTCTTTAGAAGCCGGTCTCTTTGAGGAGGCGGTTGAGATCCTGGCCCGAGACCTTCTTGCGCTTCTTGGTGGTCTTTTTCGAAACGACGGTCGTCCCCGTCTTGCCCGGTTTGCGCGAGCCGCGTCGTCGTTTGCGATGCGAGCCCGTTTCGACGAGCTTGCGCGACGGGCGTTTGGCGTTGTCGAGCAGGGGCTTGAGCTGTTTGTCGAGGGTCACGGCGACAAAGCGGCTTTTCATCGGCGTCGTGAAGCTCTGCAGATCGATCTTCGCCTGGAAGTATTTCGCTTTCTGAACCTGCAGACTGATCTGGCCGTTCCCCAGCTTGTTGTTCGGCTGGTTGATGTAGTAGATCCGCCGTCCGAGGTAGCCCGCGATCGCGAGCACGACGACGGCGAACACGATCCCCGAGGTGATCAGGACGATCTTCAGCGCGCGCTTGCGCTTCTTTTGCTTGCCCATGTGAAGACGAAAGAGATTCGAGTTCTCCGAGTTCTTTCGCTTCGTCGAGATCGGCGCTGGGGCGCCGCCGTCGTTGAGCATCGTGAGCACGGTGTTGGGCTCGGCTCGGCCCATGTTGTCGATCTCTTGCTCACTGACGACCTGGGTGGATTGTTCGTGGAACGTTCGTTTCATCGATACCCCGCTTTGCAAAGACAGTTCAAGGCTAGATCAAAACGCTGCAAAAATCAATGATCACGCCGATCGCACTGGCCAACGACGTGTATCTGAGCGCTCGTGAGCCTCATCTCCATTCTACGTGCGAGGTCTGGTTCCGATCTTGAAAAGATCCTCCACATTGGATACCATCAATGAACTATGAGCCAATCAGAACGCAGAACACACTCCTCAGGCCGTCGGCGGTTTCTGAAACAAGGCCTCTTCGCCGTGGGTGGTGCCACGGCAGCGGGTCTCGGTTTGCTAGGCGCGCGCGAGCGCGCCGGAATCGCGCTGAGCTGGAGCTCGGGGAGGGTCGGGCGCGGAAGCTGCGCAGAGCTGACGATTCTTGGCAGCGGCGCGGCGGACGATGAGTTGATCACGTTCGATCTGCTGCTCGTGAGCGGCGGGAAGCGGCGTCGACTGCGTCGCGAACGGGTACGCCTGAAGGGCGGGCGGGCGGTGATCGAGTGCCACCTCGAGTACCCGCACGACGAGCTCGTCGCTGGCACCTACCAGTATGTGGCGCGTGCGAAATCCGGGCGCTGGTTCGGTCGTTGGGTCGAATCCAAGCCGATCGCCTACGACGTCGTCCCCCTTTGGTTTGGAGCATAAGCCGTGCGATTTGCCCGTCGAGTGAGCGCGTTTCTAATCGTCGCGATGTTGCTCGTCGCGCCCCAGGGGTCCGATGGCGTCGTCGTCGCCAAAGCGAAGGTCAAGAAGAAGAAGCCGGCGAAGAAGAAGTCGGTCGTCGAGCCGAAGTTGCCGCCGCGGATGAAGATCTTCGACGTCGACGCGAGCCAGGCGCCGATGATCAAGATCTTCGCCACCTTCCTCGACGCGAACGACAAAGTCGTGCCGATCAAGATGCTCAAGCGCCTCCAGGTCGTCGTCCTCAAGGGGCGGACCGGCAGCCGCCAAGAGGTGTTGCGCGAGTTCCACGAAGGGCGCGTGAAGAAGGGCGAGCGCGGCGCGATGAAGACCTTCGGCAAGATGAAGGGCAAGCTCGGCGTCGTCGTGGTCGCCGCTGGCCACGGCGCCGAAGAGTACAAGAACGGCACCCTCGGCCAGATGCAGCGGCAGGGGCTCGAGCTCTTCTTCAAGAAGTTGGGCAAGCAGGACAAGGTCCAGTTCATCTGGTACAACGACAAGCTGCGCCTCTATTCGTCCGAGCGCGAGAGCGAGCTGGTCGAGTACACCGATCTGCGCTGCAACAAGCCGCGCGAAGACAAGAAGAAGAAGAAGAAGGGCGCCAAGAAAGAGAAGAAGCCCGGCACGACGCAGGTCCCCGAGACCGTCTGCGCGCCGACCACCGAGTTCGGCAAGTTCAAGAAGACGCTCAAGAAGCTCAAGTACGAGGGGCGCAATCCGAAGCTGGTCGACGCGATCAATCTGGCGATCAAGCTTCTGATCAAGACGCCGAACCTGCCGCGACAGAAGGCGATCATCATCCTCTCGGACGGGTTGATCGGGAACCTCGCCCAGTTCGAGAAGCTCCGCTCGTCCCTCGCCGAGGCGCAGCGTTTCGGCACGTCGAAGAAGCGTCGCGTGAAGCGCCGTCGCAAGCGTGGCAAGAAGAAGACCGAGGTCGTGCAGAAGGTCGACTACAAGAAGCTGGCGGCGACGATTCAGACCCAGATGAACAAGATCGTCGTCAGTCGCCACGAGCTCTTCCGCCGCTACTTCGTGAAGTGGCTCCCGCTTTGTAAAGCCGCAAACATCCGAGTCTTTGTCGTCGGCTATCCGAACTCGACGAAGTCCGACCTGCGGCCGCTCAAGATCCTCGCCTTCAAGACCGGTGGAACCTTCCGCTATGCGCCGAAGGTCGAGACCCTCGAAGCGGTCTACGAAGAGGTGGTCAAAGAGCTCACCGATTCGTACGTGATCGCCTTCAACTCGAAGCTCAAGACGGGCCAGGCCTACCAGCTCTTGCTCAAGGGCAGCGCCGCGGGTGACACGTACTCGACGCCGCGGTTTCGGTTCTTCATGCCGACCCTACCGGGCGGGCTGAAGTATTGGGTCAAACAGAAGTGGCTCTGGTTGCAGGCGAAGGTCGGATACGTGCCGGCGCTGATCATCGTGATCGCCGTGGCTCTCTTGCTGTTGATCATCGTGCTGCTGCTGATCAAGAAGATCCTGAAGATGATCTGGGAGAAGACGGGCAAGAAACTCGTCGACAAGGCCAAGAAGGGTGCCGGAGACGCCGCCAAAGGGGCGGCAAAAGGCGCGACGAAGCGCTGACGAATCGCACCGATCGCCGATCGGTGAATGAATCGAAGCGTTTCGGCGTTGCACCTAGGAGAACGTTCGGGTCGCCTGTTCGGTGACGCCGATTGGTTGGGGAACACGTTATGGCAATACTCGACCCCTGGGCCGAAAATGAGGTCTGGAAGAGGCTCAAAGCCAAGAACGAGCAGGGTCACCTCTGGATCTGCGACAAGAAGTACCCGATCCGCGCCCCGACCGTGACCTTCAAAGAGAAGCCCGAGTGGTCCTTCGAGAAGGCGCGCTCGAGCGCGAAAAACACCACGAAATCGGGGCTCTTCAGCCACAGGCGCAAGAAGGACGGCGGCCACTGCAAGACGATCGAGGACGTCAAAGAGGTCCTGAAGCTGCTCGTGATCCACTCCGACGTGACCTGGAACTCCGGGCGATGTTTCGGCGTCCTCGTCAGCCGAGGGTTTTCGACCCACGTCATGCTCGACTACGACGGCACGCTCTACCAGGGGCTCGATCTGCGCGACTGCGCCTGGCACGGCGGCGAGACGAACCCGATCTCGATCGGGTGCGACCTGAACAATCGCCTCGATCCCGACAACCACTCGTCGAACTATCTCAAGGATGCGCCGGACGACACGTCGGACCAGGCCAAGCCGATCTACAAGCGGACGCGCTCGCCGCGGCTCAAGATCAACGGCTCGTGGAAGCAGTGCTTCGGCCACACCGACGCGCAGTACGCCACGATGATCCAGCTGATCAAGTTCCTCAACATCAACCTCGGCCTGAAGACCATGCCGCCGATGGACGACAAGGGGCGGATTCAGGATCGCGAGCTCCAGGACTTTCTCGGCTTTCAGGGCTGGATCGGCCACTATCACTGCAAGGCGGGCAAATGGGACCCGGGGCCCGGCTTCGACTGGAAGCGGGTGATCAGCGGTGTCCACGGCGAGCGGAACGCCTGGCCGGCGGACATGTTCACCCGGATGGAAGATCTCTACGGGGCGCTCGTCGAGGCGGAGGCGGAGAAGTTCTACCGCAACAACGAGCGCGCCGAGGGCGGCGGATACTATCCCGTCGGCTTGAGCCAGACCTGGCACAATGGGATTCACATCCGCGGGTCGCGGCGCACACCGATCACCTCGATGGTCGACGGTGAGATCGTCGCCGCGCGCTTCACCGACAAGACCGAGATCGGCCACCCGAACTTCGTCGCGATGAAGCACGAGTTGCCGCTGCCGAACGACAAGAAGATGACCTTCTTCAGCCTCTACATGCACCTCGACAACGAGAACCTGGCGAAGGCATCGACGAAGCTGAACTGGGTGACGACGCTCTACGACGTGGACAAGGGGAAAGACGAGCTCAAGGGGCTCAAGAAAGACGAGCCGAAAGACGAAGACGCCGACAAGAAGAAGAAGAAAAAGAAAAAGAAAAAGCGACGCAAGGGCCGCAAACGGCGCAAGAAGAAGCGCAACGACGACACGAAGGTCGCCGACGCGAAGAAGAAGAAAAAGACCGACAAAGTCGAGTACGACGAGCCCGAGACCCTCGAGGTGGTCGACACGGTCTCGCTGATCCCCGAGATCGGCAATGGGCTCGCCGCGCTGCAGGCCGGTAAGGTTGCCCGCCTCTCCCGCGACGACAAGACGCGGGTCAAGCTCGCCTCGGGCTCGACGATCGGCTACATGGGCGAGTTTCGCGACAACCCCGTGCTCCACGTCGAGGTCTTTGCCAAAGATCAGATCGTCGACCTCGACCTCCACGGGAAGTATTGGCGCGTGATCGACGAAGAGGAGGGGACAGACCCCTTCATCGACACCGAAGACATCTGGAAGATGTTCGACGACGGCTCCCTCTCGCGGCGGATGCAGCAGGACGACTTCGACCCGCGCCACGTGCTCTCCTCCGAGGACATCGTGACCTTCTACAACAACGACGATCCGGAAGAGGCCTATCTCAAGGTCCAGATGCGCAAGACGATCGCGCGCCACATCTCGGAGTGGAGCCGTAGCATCGACTGGATGTCGGCGATCGGCAAGATCCAGCCC
>JAGQJP010000068.1 GCA_020430585.1 Myxococcales bacterium
AAATTGCTGGCGTTTGGCGCCGATACGCTGAGTGAGGCCGAGCTCTTGGCGCTCATCTTGCGAACCGGGCTCGCCGGCCAGACGGTTGACGCCCTGGCCCGAGAGATCGTCGAGCGCTTCGGATCGCTTCGCGCCCTTGCTGGAGCGCCCCTCGCCGCGATTTGTGGTATTCGCGGTGTGGGACCGGCAAAAGCGGCGGCCTTGATCGCCGCGGTCGAGATCGCTCGTCGGCTCGTCACGCCCCGAGACCTCGACGAACCGATTCACGATAGCCTCACCGTCTTCGAACGTTGCCGCACGCTCGCCTGGCTCGACGCCGAGCAGCTGTTGGTGTTCGCACTCGACGCTCGCAATCGCGTGCTCCATCGCTTCTGTGTTGCTCGGGGATCCTTGCTCGGCTGTGGATTTCGGCCCCGCGACCTCTTCGCTCCGCTGATACGATTACCCGTGAGAGCGGCGATTCTCGTTCACAATCACCCCTCCGGCGACCCCACACCCAGCGGGGACGACGTCGAGTTGACGCGGCGCGTCGTCGAAGCGGGACGTTTGCTCGGGATCGAGGTCCTCGACCACATCGTCGTCGGCGATGGCTGTTACGAGAGCTTGCGGGATCGCGGTGACATCTGAGGGCTCAACGGCGTAGCCCGAGAGTCAGGCCGATCAGGTGCACTTGATTGTTGTAGTGCTGGGGAAAGCCGCTCTCGGACACCTCGGCGCTGACGGTGCGCTTGCGCAGAATGACGCCCATGTACGAGAAATCCACAAAGATGCCGGTCTTCTCGTGCACATAGCCGACACCGACGCTGAACTCGACACGATCCGCGTCGGGCAGCACCGGAGAGAGCGTCTCGTCGGGGACGGGATTGCGGTCGTAGGCAAAGCCGGCGCGTAGCTTGAGGAACGAGATCGGCTTGGCCTCGAAGCCGAGCCTCACCGACCAGGTGTTTCGCCACCGCTCGGGCAGCGTCTCGGACTCGCGTGTTCCGAAGAGGGGCTCGTCGAAACGAATGACGATGTTCTGCACCAAGGACCAGAACGTCATCTCGAAGCCCGCTTCGACATAGAGCTGAGGGATGATTTGATAGCCGACGCCGAGGACGAACTGATTGGGCAGGAACAAGCGCGTCGAGATCGACTGATCGCGGAGCCCCGCTTTGTAGGCCTCCGGGACGCTGAAGTCGGCGTCGCCTTTCGCCTTGACGTAGCCCTGGGTCTTGTAGACCAGTCCGATATAGAGCTTGTCGATCGGGCGAATCTGCACGCCGATCGTCGCGTTGAAGCTGAAGCTGAGACCTCCCATCCCGATGTCGCCCGTGATCACGCCGGCTTCGTCGGGCAAGCGCAGATTGCGGTGCAGCTCGAGGCGGGCGAGGATTAGATTGAAGGCGACGCCAATCGAGACCTGCTTGACCGGTCGATAGGCGACGGCTGGAGAGAAGTAGATCGTCTGCAGATCGATCGATTGCACGATCGTGTCCCCCGCCCAGGTCGAGGGATACTCGAGCTTGATCCCGAAGGGAGCGAAGATGCCGAAGCCGATGCTCCACTCGTGCTCGCGTCCCAGGCTGTAGCTGACGAAGAGGCTCGGTAACACGGCGACTCCGGTAACGAGGCTCGCGTTGTCGCGCTTGCCCTCGGGATCGCTGTAGCGGAACTTCGGCACAACGAACTGGGCGCCGACGAGAAGGGCGAGGCCCTTCATGTAGGCCAGACCCGCCGGATTGTAGAACACCGTCGAGGGATCATCCAGCCGGGCGACGACGGCGTTCGCCCGAGCAGCGGCCGCGGCGCTCTGGTCCTCGACCTTGTAGCCCGAGGCGAAGGCAGCGCCGCCGAGCAGACCAGAGACGATGATCACCGCCATCAGGCGCGTCAATCGAGACATGCCGGGCTCCTTTGCGTGCGACCTCGGATGGGCGTGGTGCGGGAGCTACTTGCGTTGCGCGTTGAAGAAGTCACCGATCTCGCCGAGCGCCGTCGTCTGGTCGCTCGTCGCGTCGGTCGGACAGCCCGCCGGATCGGTGAGGAACGTATGACAGCCGTTCGTGTACTCGGTCAGTTTGGCGAGGGTGCCATCCTTCTTGACGGCGTTGAAGAAGTCCGTCGTCAACGCATTCGACACGACGGTGTCCGCTTTGCCGAGCTGGATCAGCACGGGCTTGGCGGTCAACTTCGTACCGGCGACCAGGTCGTCCAGCGGCTCTTTGATCAGATGGCGCGCGAAGTTCATCGCGTCGCCGCGATCGAGGATCGTCTGCACGAACGTCAGGAGCTGCGCATATTCGAGGCTGCCCGGCGTGATCCCCTCGGATTGAAGCACCCCGAGGAAGGGCGCGAGCAAGCTCGTGTCCGACGTGCTCGTCAGCAAGCGGCTGAAGTGACCCGCCGTGTTGTTGAGCGCGCAACCGCCGAGATTGCTTTCGACGGCGCAGGTCAGCGTCCCGGCCATCGCGCCCAGGGAGGTCGCGAGGAGGAACGGCTTCTCGTCGGTCTTGAGCTGACCACCGCCCAGGGCGCTGTTGATCTTCTCGAGCGAACGGATCAGCTGAATCTGGTCGAGAGCCGCCTGACGCAGGGCGTCTCGAATCGCCGGCGCGTTCTTGGCGTTGAGGAACGCCGCGCCGTTCTGTTGACCGCTCGGGGTGCGCGAGCCGAAGTAGGGCAGGTCGACGGCGATCGTCGCAAAGCCCTTCTTCGCCAGCTCGTTGGCAACCTTGAACGCATCCATCTTCGTGCCGCCGAATCCGTGGGCGAAGACGACCACGGGGAACGGACCTGTGCCGCTCGGCAGGGCGACCACGTACTCGAGGTTCTCCGTCCGAGATTTGAAGCTTCCGTCGGTATCCTTCATGAACGCTTGGCTACCGTTGGTCGCATCGTACGTCCCGACGAGCTGAAGGGTGCTCAGCACGCCGTCGACCACGACTTTGCCGAGCGAGGAGGTCGGCACGTTGGCTAGCTCCGTGACCTCGCCAGGGTTCTTCAGCGTTCCCGTCGCCGTGATCTGAGCGTCGCTCCAGGTATCGAAGATGTATTTTCGGAGCGCCTGCATCTCATCGGCGATCGTTTGGACCGTGAAAGTCCAGATCAGCACGGCGCGCTCGCGAGAGATCCCCTTGTCGCCGAAGAGGGCGAAGATCTGGCTCTCGTACGCGCTTCGTAGCAGCTCGAGCCGCGCCGCCGTCGCCGGGTTCTCGACCAGCTTGGTCAACGAGACGTCGAGCTCGCTGTTGTACAGCTTGTCCGTCCCGCGGATCAGGTGGAACGTCGGAGCGGCCATCAGCGTCTTGCCCGTCTTCGACTTGAGGTCGTTGGTCAGGGCGATCAGATACCGGTGGCCCGGCGTGAAGGACATTCCCGGCTTGGGCGTGATGCTGAGCTGCAGCGTCGTCTTGTCGAACGTCACGTCGACGAGATCGGCGATCGGCGCGATCGAGATCTGTCCGACCGCTCCGATGTCGACCATGAAGAGACTCGACTCGAAATCGGGCAACGTCCCGGTCCAGTTCTTGATCGTCGCCGTGTCGAGCTCGTGGGAGAGCGGCACGGTCGTCGGTTGAAGCGGCGAGAAGCCGTTGAGCTCGTTGAGAGCGTTCACGATCCGCTGCTGCGTCTCGGAGCCCGTGACGGGCAGGAGAACCTTGCCGAAGTGAGGGTTCGGATCGCCGTTCTCGAGATTTGCCGTCTGGTCGATCAGCGTATCGTTCGGGAACGGGTTCAATGCCGGGCTCGGCACGGCGGGATTGAACTGGGCCTCGAAGTAGTCACCGATCGTGAAGAGCCAGAACGAGATCAGCGTCGTCCGGTCGGTGAGGAAACCGGCGGTCTCGAGCGCTGACAAATACGTGTTGTGCAGCGTGCGCAAGCCCTCGAGGGTCGCCAAGTTAGCCAGATCCGTCTCGGTGTCGTCCGGGATGCTCGGAATCGTCGCTTCGACCTTTCCGTTGGTCGTTTTCGAGAGCGGATCCTTCAGCCGCAGGAGCGCCATGTTGAGGGACGCGACGAGCGGTTGGCCGTTTTCACCCTTGACCCCATTGGTGAAGAGGATGATGTAGCGATGAGCCGCCGTTAGCGGCGCAGAGGGAACCAGCGAGAGCGCCCGATAGGGGGCGTCGTAGGCCCACAGGAAGCCTTCGACCTTCTTCGGAGCGTTCGGGTCGGTGACGTCGTAGACACTGAAGTTGCCCTCGATCGTCGTCGTGTCGATCGCCATGTCGAAGCGCACGGTCAGCGCCCCAACGGCGGAGAAGCCGTCGAGCGTGTTCAGATAGCTGAAAGCGTGGATGTCGGCTTTACCGTTCGCGACGCAGGCGCCGTCGACACACGAGAACCCGTCGCTGCAAGCCGGCGAGCAGGTGTCCGCGGTCTTGACGCACGTCGCCACGCCGCTCTTCATCTGACAGATCTCATCGCTCGCGCAGTCCGCGTCGCAATATGGAAAGCTCAGCAATTTCGTCTGAGGGTTGATCAGGATGTCGTTCGGCGTCGGAATATCCGAGCTCGCCAGCTCCAGGCGCGCAGCCCCCGAAGAGCGGACGTTGAAGTACCAGAACGCGCCGTATTCGGTCCGCTTGAGCGTCTCGGTCGCCGCCGCCGAAGATTCCAAGTAGTCGAGCACGGGCTTGAACAGCTGGCTCCGCGCCACCTCGAGGGACTTCGCCAGCTCGAGGGGTACCAGGCTGGAGACTTGGCTGACTCCATTGACGACGAGCGGCGTGACGGCTTTGAGGAAGTTGAACGCCTGGTCGCCGATCACGGGCGTGCCATCTGGGGCCTTCACGTTTCGCGTGACGATGACCAGGTAGTGATGGCCGTGCACGAAGCCGTCGTCCGGTCGCAGCGCGTCGTTGGGTGGACGAAGCAGAACGTGGGTCTCGTTCTTCGCGTCGTCGTACGACGACGATACCAGCTCGGGCTCACCCAGACGCGTCACCAGAATCTGGTTCAAATCGGGGGCCGGCTTCTGCAGCTCGGCCATCAGCAACGAGATGTCGAGAATCCGGAAATTCTCCGCCGTCAGCGTCGCCGTGTCGATCTTGCCCTTAACGGTGAAGTCGAGCGGGGCGTAGGGGTCGAATCCACCCGTTTTGGTCAGATAGTTCTGAATGAGGTCCGAGAACGCGGGATCGTATGCGCTGGGATTGGCCGCCAGGGTAGCGGCGAGGCTATCGATCACGAGCTTGTTCGGTTGCGGGACGACGCCCCGATCCGAATCGAAGATCACGTATGACCGAATCGGTACCTCTTCCTTGTTTACTTTGAACGCGCATCCGCCCCAAATCGAACAACTCAATACCAGGCAGCCAAAGGCGAAGCCAAGTCTACGCCAACTCATGCTCTCCTCGTCCTTTTCAAGTGAAACTCCAAGGTTCTGCGGTAATGAAAACCTTAGAGGATGGGTCCCCAAAAGTAAAGAGCCAAGTTCGCGGGCGCATCGAAATTGCCTTCTGCGCACGGATCGTTTATAATTCGGTACAGAACTCAGTCCCTTACAAGGCGTTAGAATTCAACAAGAATGCGCGCGGGAGTGCACAGTGGGCAGTCGAGTCCTTTGTATCACCCAGGATGCGGACATACGGAAACAGCTTGATTTTATTATCAAAGCGGCGGGCGCCGAAGTGGACTTTTCCGAACGCGCACCCAAGTCTGTAGCCGGAGATGAAGTTCGCCTGATTGTCTACGATCTCCCAGAGGGCGACCGGGGCCTCGACGAGGCCAAGGGTTTCCTCAAAGAGCACGACACCAGCGGGGTTCCGGTCTTTTTCTTGACCCACTCGTTGAACCAAGAGCAGAAGATCGCGCTACTCGACTTCGACGGTTGCAACAACCTGCGCGTTCGCGACGGAGTGATCGACCAGTCGGAGTTTGCCGCCGACATCAAGAAGATCCTCAGCGGCAACATCTTCGGGCTCGACAAGTATCTACCGTATGGTTCGGAGATCAAACGGATTTACGTCTCGAACTACGCCGAAAAATCGAATTGCATCGCCCAGGTGAGCCAGTACGCCGCGCGGATGAAGGTTCGAAAGCCGATTCGCAACGCGATCGAGCAAGTTCTCGACGAGCTGTTGATGAACGCAATTTACGACGCTCCTGTCGACAAGGACGGCCAACCGCTCTTCGCCAATCTGCCGACAGAGCTACGCGTCAACGTCCAACTCGACACCAAGAAGCGCGTTCGCGTCGAGTTCGGGTGTACGAATCGGTACTTCGCGATCAGCGTCCTCGACCAGTACGGAAGCCTGCGAAAGAAGACAATTCTTCAGTACTGGAAAAAATGCATTTCCGAGAAAAATCAGATCGATCAGAAGCCAGGCGGGGCGGGGCTCGGCCTCTACCTGGTTCTGAACTCGGTGACGGGGATCTCGATCAATTTGCGGCCGAGCGTCGCCACCGAGATGGTCTGCCTGTTCGATCTGAACTACAAGACCCGTGACCTGCCGCAGTCGTTCCAGATCCACTACGAGCAGGCGAGCCCGGACGACACCCTTCTGCCGACCGCTGGGGGTGGCCCGGGCGGAAAGCGAAGTCCGGGAATTCTCTATTTGCTGACGTCGCTCTTGATCCTGATCGTCGCGGCGGCGGCCCTTTTCGTCACGCAGTTCAACAAGGGCAGCGCCACCTCGCCAAATCGCGGGCCGACGACGGAGAAACGTCTGCCGCTCTCGCCCCTGACGATCTCGACCGACCCGCCGGGGGCGCGCGTGTCGATCAACGGCAAGGCGGTTACGCGCGTCGTCGGTGGCAAGACCGTGGACGTCCTGACCCCGACCACGGTGCCCAATTTGAGGGCGGGGCAGGACCTCTCGATCGCCCTCGAGAAGGACGGGTTCGTCGCCGTTCATCGGGTCGTGCGCTTGAAGCCGAACAAAGCGGGCTCGGTACACGTGAAGCTCGAGCGTCGGATGGTGTCGGTCGCCGTGACGACCGCGCCGAGCGGAGCCGAGGTGATCGTCGATGGGCGCGTGCGCGGGACATCTCCGCTGCGGATCGAGATTCCCTTCGGAAAGCGCGTGAAGCTCGCGGTCTCGCGGATCGGCTTCAAGACGATTCGCCGCGATTTCGACACCGGGAAGGGTAACTTCAACTTGCACCTCGCGCTCCCGATCTCGCCCGAATTCGGCAGTCTCGTCGTGACGACCGTTCCGCCTGGGGCGACGGTGAAGCTCGACGGAAAGACGCTCGAAGGGAAGACCCCGTTGCCCAAACGGCTGTTGAAGGGAGAAAAGACGTATCAGCTGAGCTTCGAGCACGACGGGTATCGCCCCCTGACGCGCATGGTGAGCATACCGAAGGGCCAGGTCGTCACCCTCGCGGTCAAGATGGTGGCGGTCGGCGGCCTCAGCGTTCAGAGCAATGTCGAGGTTCTGGTCTTTCTGAACAACAGGCTCCTGGGCAAGACGCCGGTGATCCAGCCGTCACTCGCGGCGGGTACGTATCGCCTGCGGCTTCTGAACAAGAAGCTGAAGATTGACTATCGCGATCGAATTCCCTTCGTCGTCAAGAGCGGAGAGGAGATCAATCGCAAGTATGAGTTCGAGAAGGTATTGATCAAAGCACCGGCAAACGCTGTCGTTTCCGACCGACGATCGCGAAACACCTACAAGAATGGCGAGACGATGTACCTGTTGCCGGGGCGGCAGGTCCTGCGGGTCAAGATGGCCCCTGACCAGCCCGAGAGGGTCGTGGTCCACCGGGTCATTCCGGGGCGTCCCAACAAGATCTTCCTGAAGTAAACGACCGCTACTCGAGAATCTGCAACACGCTGCGTTTTTTCAGCTTCGTCGCGGCGTTGCTGATGATCGTGCGCAGCGCACGCGCCATATTGCCCTGTTTGCCGATTACCTTGCCGATGTCGGATTTCGCCACGCTGAGCTCGATCACGATCGTCGCGCCGCTTTCGACGATGTTGATCTGAACGTCATCCGGATAATCCACGATCGACGTTACGATGATCTCAACCAGCTCCTTGATATTGACCATGCTCGTCACTCCTTCAGCCTCTAGTTCAGACGTCGTTTCCGTTGGGGCAATGCGCAGTCAAAGCACATCCCGCCGTCGTGGCGGTCGATCTCGGTCGAATGGCCGGTTTCATCTCAGGCTTCTGCGCGAACAATGCGTACGAGTGGACGTATCTCGGATCGAAAGTATCACGAATCGGCGGCGTACTCAAAAGGAAAAAAGCGCCGCCCCCGTGGCGAGAAACGGGAAGTCATTGGGAGGTCAGGCGGACGACGACGCCGAGCTTGCGGGCGCCGCCGACAAAGGGTTTGATCCTCACGCGGTTGAGGACTCCCTTGATGCATGGAGCCATCCGTCCACACCCGGGCCCGACACAGCTAAGGCCACCGAGGGTCCCGGCTTCTTTGATGAAGAACATCACGGCGACCTGGCCCGATCCCCCTCCGGCCGTGACGCAGCGCGCGATTCCGGGGCGAACTTGGCCCATTACCCGTGTGACGTCCGATTGGCTGAGCATTCGACCGTTCTTGCTGCCATCGAAGCTCAGCGATTTCTTGACCACCTCGCCGTCGGTCCAATATCCGTCGTTGGTACCGCCGACCTTGTGGCCGACGGAGCGACGCTTGCGGTGGATGCGCCGCTTCTTGCGGAACTCGTCCTCGGACAGCGACGGCGGTGGGAAGTTCATCGTCAACTTGCGCGCGTTGATCGCTTCGGCCGGTTCGAGCGACAGATCGAGCAGCCCGCCGAGGTTTGTCGTCTTTGGATTCGGACGAGTCCAGTACCAATATCCCAGCGCACCGACGCCCGCCGCCAGAAAAAACATGCCGAGCAGCGGAAGCTGGCGGCGGAGCTTGCGCCAAATCGTCGCCTTCTTGCCCGTGCGAATCTCGAAGAGCTCGTCGGCGGTCATCTCCTTCTTGTCTTGCTCGAACTCTTCGAGGAAGACGCGAAACTCGGTGACGTCGCCGAGCCGTTGCACCTGTCCGGTGACGTTGTTTCGGACGATCGTGCTGGCGTCGATCTCGTCGCGCTGGATCGCCTTGAAGATCCGCTGCGCCGGAAACGGGCCGTAGTCGAAGCCGTCGCGCTGATAGACCCAGATCTGTCGATCGTCCTCGATCACCCTCCGCTGCTGCGTCGTCATGTCGACGTGCGTGGGAAAGAGCGCCTTCTCGGCGGCGGCATGGGCGGCGATCGCCGCTGGCGTGCTCGGAGGCGGCGGAGGCAGCGGTGCCTTGCGCAACGGCCTGGGATAGAGGATTCGCACCCACTTACGCAGCTCGACCAGGACGTCGGCGGCGTCGGCGAATCGCTCTTCTGGGTTCGAATGCTGGCAACGGTCGATCACGTCACCCAGCAGTTGCTCGGCCTGGGACAAGGTTTCGCGGTCGGGGCCGCCCTCTTCGATCGGGCAATTTCCACTGATCAGCGTGTCGGCGAGCGCGCCGATCGCCCAGACATCGGTGCGGGCCGATGGACGGCCCGTTCCATC
Organism: Myxococcales bacterium; assembly: GCA_020430585.1. Taxonomy (GTDB): domain Bacteria; phylum Myxococcota_A; class UBA9042; order JAGQJP01; family JAGQJP01; genus JAGQJP01. The sequence goes on from JAGQJP010000068.1 coordinate 9,458, forward strand.
GCGCAGCTCGGGCGCGATATTGAGCGACGAGAGGTCGGCGAGCGCATTCAGCGTGTCCATGCCGATCGAACCGAGGCCCGCGCCCACCAATCGCCAGCGATCGGCTCCCTCGATCCAGATCATCTCCGCGGTCGGCAGGCCGTGATACCGCAGCGGGTGTAGCTCAGCCAACGCTCCCGCGACGTCGAGCAAGAGTCGAGAGCGATCGCGAAGATAGAGTTTCTCGCCGGCCCGGTTGTGGAGAATCTGGTCGAGACGCCGGCCGCGTGGCGGCTCGCAGAACAGCACGGCGTCTTTTTCCGTGCCGTCGATGTTGATGAACGGCAATATTTTCGGGTGCTTGTGGCTACTCGTGTTGGCGACGCCCAGCTGCAAGGCCTCAAACGCCTCCGCGGAGAGCGGACGCTTGAGCTTGGCCATCAAGAAGTGCTCTTTGGTCGTCAGATCCTCGACGAGGATGTAGTCGAAAAGCGAGCCTGTATCAATGTTGCTCAAACGCTCGTAGCGATTGAGCAGAATCTCATCGGCCTGCGTGGCCGTGCTCGAACCCATTGCGCCCAATGGTGCCCCTGGTTCTCGACTTGTAGCGGATTCCGATTGAGTTGGATCCTATGGTACGGAAGTTCGTTCGAGCGATCAAGTGTTGAGGCGATCTGTCGCGCCAGACCCTGCGGGGAGGCTACTTTTCGATCGCGTCGATGCGCCATCGTCCCTTCTCGAGCGTCATCAAGATCGTTGCCTGCCCTGCGATGAAGCGCACGCGCAGGCGCTTCTTCGTCGATCCGAGGGATTCGGTATCGATCGAGAGGATCCGCTCGCCAACGAGGCTGAAGGCGGCGACGAAGGACGATTTTCCTTTGAGTTTGACACCTTTGGGAAGAGAGGCGATCATCTTCGCATAGGCGGCTTTGTCGGCTTCTCGCCAACGCTCGGAAAAATATGCCCGCGCCTTGGCGGCTGAGCCAGGGTTCTGGACGAGCGCCGAGAAGACGTGCCGGAAGGTCGCTTCGGGCGTCGGAGGGCGGGCGTTGCAGCCCAGGCCGACGAGGGCGATCGTGGCGAGCAGCACAGAGTGGGCAGCCGCTCGTGCGAGAATGGGGAGACAGGTAGAGATGGAGCCGTGTTGCATGGCATTGCTATAGCATGGCGTTTGGCAGAGAATCAATTCGAATGCGATTCAGCGATTGACCTGAGTCCCCATTTGTGTTTAACATTGAGAAAATTCGTGAGGTTGCGGAGACGGAGTATGCGGCGTAGGTGGTTCACGGTCTGGCTGGTTCTCGGCGTGTTTCTGGTCGAAGGTTGCTCGAAGAACCTCGATCCGAAGACGCCAGAAGGGGCGTTTGGCTTGTTCGTCCTGGCCCTCAAGCAAAAAGACAAGGGAAAGGTCTGGGATCTGTCGTCGCGCAGCGTTCGCCAGTACTTCGATGATTTGTACAAGAAAATCAAGCACAAAGCCATGCTGATCCGCAACCACTACCCCGATGACATCCGCGATGCGGAGCTCGCGCGGATCGGTTACGCCTGGGTCAAGGACGCCAAGAACGGAAAGGATCTCTTTCTCCAGCTCGTCTCGTTCAAGGCGATTCGCTCGGGAACCGCTGTCGACATCGGTTTGAGCCACAAGCCACCCGAGATCGTCGACGGCGCGGCGACCTTCCGCACGGCGGCCGGCGAGACCTTCGTCTTTCGCAAAGAGACCGATGGGGTCTGGCGCACCGACTATCTACGCGTGATACAAGACAGCATCTCGAAGTCGAACCTCTTGGTGAACTTCGAGATTGTCGACAAGAACATCGCGAACATTCGCAGCCTGGCCAACGCGAACTTCGATAGCCGCAAACCGGCTGGCGCCTTCAATCAGCTGCGGCGCGCGTTCATCAAGAAAGACGCTGGCACGATCTACAATCTCTGCAGCGAGCACTGTCGACAGATGTTCTTCCAGGCCTATCTGAACCTGATGGAGACCGCGAATCTGCTGAAGAAGATCAAGAAGGGAACGCTCCGCGACAAGCTGCGTTCCGATTACGGGGTCGATGTGTTGAAGACGGTCTCGGGCCCGAAATCGCTGTTCGTCGCTCTTTGGAGCTTCAAGAAGGTGAAGGTTGGCCTCGAGCAGCAAGCGGGCTCCCGCATCAAGCAGGTCAACATCAACCCGGCCGGCACCAAAGCCGTCGTCACCACGCTCTCGGGCCAGAACTTCAACTTCGTCAAAGAGAAAGATGGCGTCTGGCGTACGACGGACTTCGAGTTTCCACTCCAGCAGACGAGCCTCTCCCAGATCAAACAGAATCTCGACGTCCTCAAGAACCTGATCCAACGACTCTAGAGCGCCGTTCTTCAGCGCCGGCGGCCACCTCGCTACGTGCTCCGGGAGCCTCGGACGCGCGCGGTCCGAACGGCGCTAGTGCGTTCGTTTCGGCGCGCGGTCGGCGGGGTCGAGGGTGAGATAGCGCCTCAGGCGGCTCAGTCGCTTCGCGCCGATCCCGCGGACGCGTCGCAGATCGGCGAGACGACGAAAGGGGTGCCGCGTTCTCGCCGCGACGATTCGACGCGACAACGTCGGGCCGACACCGGGTATCAAGGCCAGGGCGCGAGCGCTGGCACGTGCGAGCGGCAGGCGACGGCCGAGAGACCACAGAGCGATCGCCCCGAGCCGCCTCCGACAGCCCGCGCTCTCGACGTCGAACCGTTTGCCGCGGCGACCGCTCTGGACGCGCCGCTTCCCGCTCTCCCGTGGTGGGGCGCGCTCTGGGATCAAACGAAGCTCGTTGGAGCAGACGATGGGACGGACGCGCTCGAGCTCGGAGCGCGGCGAGAGTCGTGGCCGCACGAGCTCGAAGAGGGCGACGAGCCCGAGAAGGGCCAGTGCGCTCAGATACAAGCGATCGTCGCGTGCCATGCGCTGCTCCTTCCGTTGGTCGCCGGCCTGCAGTCCCGCCGTTTCGCCGCCCCCTCGCGAACGGCGGCGTCGACGGATCAACTCCGACTTTGCAATTGATGGGCCGAGGTGTCGCTCAGTCCAGGTCGACGATGCGCCAACGACCGTTCTCGAGCTCGAAGCGCACGCGGAAGTTGCCGTAGGGCATCACCGCGCGCGTTCCGTTGACGAAGATCGGCGCGCCGAGATGGGGCTTGAGTTGGGTCAATAGCCGCTTTGCCTCGCCAGCCATCATCGGGGTGCTCAGTGCTTTCGCGAGGGACACCTTCGTCCAGCGCCGTCGAAACGAGCGCGGCATCAGGCGCAAAAGGGCTGGCGTATGTTTCTGGCTGAGGGCGCGCACGAGGCTCATCAACGCCGTTCGGGGGGTATCCTGGGGGAAGTAGTCGAAGAGACCGCCGACGATCCGCCAATCGGCTCCCTGCTTGTCGAGGAGGACGCTTCTGTGCCCGCCGAGGGGGAGCTCGCTCCGTAGGGTCTCGCGCTCGCTCGGCGCGACGAGCCAGGCGCGACGTCGCTGGCGCCGAGACCACTCGAGGAAACGGGCGCTGAAGTCGCTCGCGTTCAGGTGCTGTCGCTTCGCGCGCGAGAGTAGCAACCAGCACGCACCGCTCCGTTGGGCTCGTGTACAGCGCTGGAGCTCGCGACTCGAGGCCTCGGGGGTCACGCTGAGCGTGCCGTGACAACCGCCGATGGCTACGAGGAGAGCCAGCGCGAGCGCGCGGATCGCTCCGCTGCATCGCGCAGGTCGAAGATTGGCTCTGTCCATCATCTCTGCCTCATGGGGTCCACGATTTTCGCCAGCTCGCGGCTGTGGTGCTCTTTGGGATCACCGACGATCGCGACTCGCCCACCGAGGGAGCGAACGAGGGGAGCCTCCGGAATCGTCTCTTCGGTGTAGTCGGTGCCCTTGGCCTGCACGTCGGGTCTCAACACTCGGATGATCTCGAGCAACTGCTCCCCCCCGAAGAGCACGACGTGATCGACGACTCGGAGGCTCGCGACGAGCTCCGCACGCTCCTTGGCGGGCACCACGGGGCGACCAGGGCCCTTCAGCGCTCGGGTCGACTCGTCGTCGTTGATCGCGACCAACAACCGATCGCCCAGCTGGCGCGCCGCCTCGAGATATCGCACGTGTCCGACATGTAGCAGATCGAAGACGCCGTTCGCGAGCACGAGCCGTTGCCCAGCGCGGCTGAGCGCCTCGCGCAGCGCCGGGAGATCGGTGAGCTCCAATTCGCGGGGAAACGACGTCATGGCACCTACGATACTGATCGCGATCCGAAAAGACAAGGCGTCGGCGGCCTGATTCGAAAGTTTGTGTTGTCAAAAAAATGACCAATGAGCAAAATTGAACCTGCACGAAATCCATCGTGTGCATGGAAACGTAAAATTGATTGTGACGATGTGCACAATATGCTATTACGGTCATGCAAGAAGTCAATTTGGAGGGTTGGCCAATGAGAGTGAAGGTTCTGCTGGGTGTCTTCCTTGCGCTGATGTGTGTTCCACATCTGGCCTGGGCTGGAGTGAATCCCGATACGCAAGTGCTTCTGGATACGTTATGGGTCGTGCTGGCGGCAGCCTTGGTGTTCTTCATGAACGCTGGCTTCGCCCTCGTCGAGTCCGGCTTCTGTCGATCGAAGAACACGGTGAACATCATGGCGAAGAACTTCATCGTCTTCGCCATTGCGTCGATCGCGTTTTACTTTTTCGGCTTTGCGCTGATGTTCGGCGACGGATCGAAGCTGCTCGGTCTGAAGGGCTGGATGCTGATGGGCGCCGACAATAGCCCAAAGACGGGCAAAGCGTACCAGGGCGTCTTCTCGGCGTTGAACTGGACCGGTGTGCCGCTCGAGGCGAAGTTCTTCTTCCAGCTCGTGTTCGCGGCGACCGCGGCGACGATCGTCTCCGGCGCTGTGGCCGAACGGATCAAGTTCCACGCGTTCATCATCTTCTCGTTCGTCCTGGTCGGCCTGATCTACCCGATCGCCGGACACTGGGTCTGGGGCGGCGGATTCCTCGTCGACAAGGGGTTCTGGGACTTCGCCGGGTCGACGGTCGTGCACTCCGCTGGTGGATGGGCCGCGCTCGCGGGCGTGATTTTCCTCGGGCCCCGGATCGGCAAGTACGACAAGAACGGCAAACCGCGTCCGATACCGGGGCATAGCATGGCCCTCTCGACGCTCGGCGCGCTGATTCTCTGGCTGGGCTGGTTCGGATTCAACCCCGGTTCGACGATGGCGGCTTCGACGGATATCGCCCGCATCGCCTTGACGACGACGCTCGCCGCCGCGGCTGGCGTGATGACGGCTACAGCGACGGCGTGGATCGTGTTCAAGAAACCGGACTTGTCGATGATCATCAATGGCTCGTTGGCTGGTCTCGTTGCGATCACCGCCCCCTGCGCCTGGGTCACGCCAGGTGGGTCGCTGATCATCGGCGCGATCGGCGGCGTCCTCGTCGTCTTCTCGGTCTTGATGTTCGATCGGGTCAAGCTCGACGATCCCGTGGGCGCGCTCTCGGTGCACCTGGTCTGCGGCATCTGGGGTACGCTCGCCGTGGGCCTCTTCGCCGCCAAGCCGTTTGCTGGTGGTGATGCGGCGCCGCTCGTCGGCCTGTTCTATGGCGGTGGCTTCAAGGCCGTCTGGGCCCAGCTGATCGGCGTCGTCGCGGTCGGCGGCTTCGTCTTGGCGACCTCGTCGATCGTCTGGTTCGTCCTCAAGACGACGATGGGTATTCGCGTCACCGAGGAAGAAGAGATGATCGGCCTCGATCTCTCGGAGATGGGAATGGAAGCCTACCCCAAAGACACCTACGTTCCGGGCAACCCGACAATTCAAGCTCCGATGGGTATGCTCGAGACCGAGTCGCGCCACGAGATGGTGCCGGCTCCCGCCGAATCCCTCAAATAGGTCTGCCCATCCGCTGATCTGCAAGCCCCGTTCACGATTGACAGAATCGCGCTCTCTTGATAGTACAGAATCCAATTGCTTCGCACCTTTTCGCTCGTTCGGCGAAGAGAGATCACTCCGGGGCGCCGATATGCGATCGAAAATCTGCCGTCGCACGACTCTGTTGCTCGCCCTCCTACCCGTGCTCTGGGTGGGCTGCAAGCCGTCGCGCGCGCCTCAGCTGCGGGTTGACCCGACGATCCGTTTCGAGCTCTTGACGCCGAGCAAAGCAACCCCAGGCTTCTCCCTCGACGAGACGAAGCTCGCCCTCGCGCCCTACACCGGCGGCGAGGCGCTTCGACTCTATCTCAAAGGCGACGCCGTTCGGCGCTACCACGTGCGGATGGCCCATCGGCTCTCGATGAAGCGCAGCGGCGTCACCGAACTGAAGACGCGATTGCTCCAAGACATGCAGCTGCAGGTTCGAACGAGGCGCTACGAGAATGGCAAAGCGCTCCAACGGATGCGGATCTCGGGCGCTCGACTGCTCGCCGAGCCCTCCCAAGGCGAGCTCGGGAAGAAGGTCGAGGACATGCTCAACGAGGCGACCCTGACCTACACGATCGATCGACGCGGCGCGGTGCACGACCTCAAGTCCGGGCCGAGCGTCTCGCGCGAGCTGACACAGTTCATGGCGACCTTCCGCCAAGTCGTGCTCCAGGCGATGCCGACATTCCCGGCGGGCAAAGTCGACGGCTCCGGTCGGTGGAGCGACAAGCAAGAGCACAAGATTCAACTCCCGAGCGGAGCATCGCTTCGCGTGATCACGGAGCGCACGTTTCGGGTGCTCGGCGAGCGCAAATGCGCGTCGAACGAGGCGAAAAATAGCTGCCTATTGCTGTCGCAGCGGTTCAAGGTTACGATCGACGGTGCGATCCAACAACTCGGAGTCAGCGCCCCAGTCCGTGGCGCGGGCACAGGCGTGGCGGCGATTTTGTTCGACCGAGATCGCGGGACGTTTCGTCGCGTCGAGCTGGCGTCGCATGTGACGAATCGCTTGACCCTGACGTCGGGTAGCACCAGCCGGCCGGTGGAGCAGAACGTCGATCTGCGGTACACCTTGGTCGAAACACGGTAACGGCCCATGGAGACGACCGAAAGCAAACGACAACAGGTGATCGAAGAGTTTCGCAAGCGCGGGCTTCGGATTACCAAGCAGCGCATCGCGATCGCCGAGGCGATCTTCAGCGAGGACGGCCACCACTCGATCGATGAGCTCTACCGCAAGGTTCAAGAGAAGGTGCCGCACCTCGGGTACGCCACGATCTATCGGACGGTACGTTTGCTCGTCGACTGCGGTTTTGTCACCGAGCAGCGGTTCGAGACCGGTGCGACCCGATTCGACACCGATCCTCGCGATCACGACCACCTGATCTGCTTGCAGTGCGGGCGGATCATCGAATTTACGAGCCCCGAGATTCGTCGCCTCCAAGAGAGCGTTGCGGAAGCGCACCGGTTCCGCATCATGAAGCGGAAGCACGAATTGTATGTGAACTGCCAAGAGATGCTGAAGAATGGCGAGTGCCCTCACCGTGACCTCTGAACCTTTGCGAGCTCCGTACGATGGATGACAACAAGTCTAAGCCGCGTGATGCTGCCCCGGCGACGCGCACGATCAAGCGCTACGCGAACCGTAAGCTATACGACACCGCCAACAGCTGCTACATCACGCTGGAGGAGATCGCCCGCCTCGTACAAGCTGGCGAAGAGGTGCGTATCATCGACAATCGCACCAAAGAGGATCTGACCTCCGTCACGCTCGCCCAGATCCTCTTCGAGGAGGAGAAGCGGCAGAAGAAGATGCTGCCCCTGAACACCCTCAAGAACGTCATCCAGAGCGGCGGGGTCTTCTTCCAGCGCACGATCACCGAGCCGCTTCGCGAGGAAGCGGAAAAGGTGACGCGCCCCGTGCGCGACTTCGTCGACAATACCCAGCGTTCGATCGACGAGCTGCAACGCCGAATCGACGAGCGGGTCCGGGCGGTGATTCAGACGATGACGCCGACGAACATGCGCGAGTACTTCGAGCTTCTCCAACAGGTCGAGCGACTTCACCAGCGCCTCGAGGCCGTCGAAGAGAAGCTCGCCCGCCTGCTCGGCGAATCCACTCTACCGGATTGATCGGATCGTACCGCGTCTGTGGCCGTTGGCTGCAAAGGGGAACTCGGTCGGGGGGGTGGAAGCCCGCGCAGAGCGTGCCGCCTAGGTCTTCTCACTGAAGGTGGAACACCATCTCGGTGTCGCCGAAGCGGATCTTGTCGCCGTCTCGTAGAAACTGCTTGTTGATCTTGCGTCCGTTGATGAAGGTCGAATTCGTCGAGCCAAAATCAGCCAGCTCGTAGCGCTTGTCCTCGATCTTGATCCCGGCGTGTCGCTTCGACACCGACGAGTCGTTGAGGACGATGTTGTTGCCGTCCATCGAGCCGATCGTCGTGATGTCGTCGGTGATCCAGAAGGTGCGCCCGGCGTGTGGCCCGGCGACGACCTCGAGCTTGCCCTTGACCGGACCGCGCGGCGTGTCGTCGATGATCTCTTCCTCTTCGTGCTCTTCCATCGGCGCCGCGACGGGTTTCTCTTTCTTCGGCCGCTTCGCGATCAAGACGATGATGATGATCAAGAAGATGAAGGCGAGCAAGCCACCGCCGATCCAGATCACCCACTTCATCCAGGGGAAGGGGATCGGCTTGACCGTCCCGGCCGCCAGCTTGTTCGTCTTGAGAGCCGCAGGGCCCTTCGGGATCTTGAGCACGAGCTGGAACTGGAGGTCCTTGTTGTCACCCTTGAACTTCTTCGGCGTGAAGTCGATGACGTACTGTTTCTTGATCTGCTGACCGATCTGGAAGAACACCGTCTCGATGTCGTTGAGCCGCTTGAGCTCACGATAGGTCCCATTGGTCACCCGCGCCATGTCGCGCAGGAAACGTAGATACTTGCCGCCCTCCATCGAGAACCCGACGGCGTAGACGCGAACACCGTTGGTCTCGGCCGCTTCGCGAATCTCGTCGAGGCGCTTGCGCACGGCCTTCTGATTCTCGGCGCGAATGTCCTGCCCGTCGCTCATCACGATCAGGATCTTGCGACGCGGGAGGCCTTCCTCTTTGAACTCGTCGATCGCCGACTTGATCGTGCGGAAGAGTTGAATGCGCGCCTTCTTTTTCGGATCCGCCACGGGCTTGTCGCACTTGGCGCTCTTGTCCAGCTCTTGCTTCACGCTGCCGTAGTCGCGCGTGAAGGATGCGAGCTTCTTCGAGAACTGCGTGTTGGTGTACGTGTACAGCGCGAGCTGATCTTGCCCTTTGAGGGTGTCCGCGAGCTTCTTGAATCCTTCGCGCTGTGCTTTGCAGGGGCTGAGGAACTTGGCGCCCTCTTCACCTGCGTAGTTCGAGTGACCCGCGAACACGAGCATGACGGCCACGCCGAAGTCTTTGTCGGCGAAGGTCGAGATCTCGAACTCGCCGTCGAGCTTGACGTCTTCTTTCTTGGCGTCGGAGTAGAGGACGGTGAGGTACTCGGGCTTCAGATTCGCGACGACGTCGTTCGAGTCGTTGAGCACGTCGACGAAGAAGCGGATCTTCTTGGTATCCCCGTAGTTCGTACCGTCGACGAGGTCGAGATTCGCCCACCAGACGGCGGCGAAGCTCGTCAGCGGCAGCAGCATGGCGAAGCTGAAGGCGATCAGCGAATTCAGGAATCGCGACGGACGATTGTCAAAGGCGAAACGATGCATCCTGGCACACTCCTTCCAGTGGACCCGCTCTCAATCTGTGTTTTTCGTAAGGAGTCGGAGTTATGCTGTCAGAACAGCGACTTGAACTTCAGCTCGGTGCGACCGAGTCTGATTTTGTCGTTGTCAATCAAATCGCATCGGCTGATGCGCTTGTCGTTGACGTACGTCCCATTCGTAGAGTCGAGGTCAACGACGACAAACTCACCATCTTCGTACCGTATTGTCGCGTGCTGGTTCGACAAGTACGGGTCGGTGATGACGATGTCGCAATCGGCGGCCGTCCCCATCACGTTCTTACCCGGTACGAGGCGGAAATCCTCGCCTCGATGGTTACCGTTGAGGGCGACGACCCAGCCGACACATTCCTTTCGCTGACGCGTGTCCATGAAGGAGTCGAGGTTCAATGCCCTCGTCCGCGCGTCGTCGTACTGCTCCGGGCTGGGCATCTGCCCACCACCGGACTGGTTTCCGCCGCCTTTCTTTCCGAAAATGCCCATATTCTTCCCACCTGAGCTTTGGTTACCTTGGTTCGAGGTGCCGCCGCCCGATTGGCCACCCTTGGCCTTGTCTGCACCTTTCTTCGCAGCGCCCACGGCGCCGTCTTTTGCCTTGTTGATGCCCTTGTCGACGCCCTCGTTGAATTTCTGGGCTGCTTTCCCTTTCGCTTTCGCGACGGCGCCCATTCCCTTGGCTTGGACTTTTGCCCGCGCCTCTTCAACCCTGGATCGTCCCAGGCCCTTAAAAAAATCCCAGATCATGAGCTGACTATTCCGGTGAAATTGAATGCTTTGCCTTCGGATTATAGGGCGAGGTGGAAGAATTTGCAATGACGATTTCGATGCGGGCGTCGGCGCGAACTATTTTACCGGTTGGTAGAACCAGATCTTGAACATGTTCAAGTCGCGGTCCGCCGTGAGCGGAATCTGCTTGATATGCAAGATCTTGTCTTCGATGAACTCACCCTTGATGACGAAGGGCCAGTTTCGCCAACGGAACTGCCGGTCCTCTCCAGGGATGCGCATATTGCCGACGCGGCGGTTGTTGACCTGGATCTCCGCCTCGGCATCGCCGTGGACGTAGTCCATTCGAACGAGCATGATCAGATCGACACCAGGCGTCACATTGCGCACCTGCCACTCGGCGTAGCCACCCTCGTACGCCAGACCGACGTCCTCGACGACGACGCCGTCAGGGTACTTCAGCCGTTGCCGGGTGCGGTAGGAGTCGCGCGCGTTGTTGACCTGGAAGCGGTGGGCGTCTTCGGAGTTCTTGTCCAGCAGATCGATGAAGTCGACGAGCGTGAACTTCTGATTGTCGACCACGAGCTCCTTGCCGAAATCGGTGCTGCGCACCTTGACCTTCTCGAGGATATCGTCCAGCGCGGTGACGGCGACATCTTCTTTGCCCTTGCGCGCTTTGCGCAGCTTGTGGGCGAAGAGGCCTTGAAGCGCTTCGCACGCCTTGGTCTGGTAGCCGATGATGTTGATCAAGAGCTCGCGGTTGAAGTTCCGCTCGAGGAACATCCCGCGCAAGATCTCGATATTCTTCTTGTAGTTCAGGAATTCCTTCTTCGAGGCGAACTCCGGCAGGCTCGTCTCGACGTCGATGATCATCTCCCACTGGAGCTCGAAGATCAGCTCGTACAGAAGGAAGATGTTGCGCATGTCGATCATGTTCATCAACAGCGACATTTCGAAGTTGACGAACGAGTGGAGCACGTCGAAGGCTCGCAGGATCTCGACGTCGTGCGCCAGGTACGAATAGGTCTCGCGACAAAACTGGGTCAGGTCGCGCAGTTGCCAGAGCGTGTTCTGATCGAGCGTCGAGCCGACGATCCCGGCGATCGGTCGATAGCGCAGGTCGATCTCGTTCGATCGCGGCTCGAGCGGATTCTTCGCAGCGGTAATCCGCTTGGCGCCCTTCTCGAGGTAGACCCGGGCGAGCTCCACTTCGGATTTGATGTCGGGCTCGACGATCTGTAGCTCGACCTTGGCCTTCTCGGCGATGCGGCGATGGCCTTTGTAATCGAGATTCTGCTTGTACGCGATGAAGTCGGTGAACTCTTCGACGTACTTCAAGACGACGTACAGGGTTTGCGGCAGCTTGAAGTCCGCCGGATTGATCGTGATGATCTCGGGTTCCCACAGAAAGATGTCGTTGCCCTGTCCGTCGACGCCGTACCCCGGCAGAATCTCGAGCGCCAATTCGCCGCGAGCTCGCTGGTTGACGGCCAAGCCGTCGGCGAAGTGGGGCACGATGCCTGGCCCGTGCAGCATCCGGTTGTGGAGCTTGCGTTTCTCCACATGGTAGTGCTCGGCGTCGTTCCAGTCTTTCTCGGTTGTGAGAAAACCCCGGAAGAAATTGATACGTTTGAAGTTTTTCTCCTTGTCAGCCATGCCGCGTACTCCCTTGGACGACGCTCGAGGAACTCGAGGTTCCGGTAATTCTATTCATCATCGGTGACGGCGCGAATACCGATCGCCGTCGCGCCTGCTGCCCCTACTCGCATGAAGTGAATCAACTCTTCATCGCGCTCGGGGCTCTTGAATCGCAAATAATACGCCGTGTGCGCCGGTTTCTCTTCGTGAATCACCTTGTGGATCTTGGTCAACAGCTCATCCGAGATGTCATCTTCTCCGAGCGGAACTTCGACGAGGAAACAGTTGGCCAGATTCATCGGCGGCAGGATGATCGTGTCGATCCCGATCGCCGAGTGAACCGCGATGATGAAACCCTCATAGGGCCATTCGTTCTCGATGATCGTGACGTCGATGCCCGTGAAGAGCTTGATCGTCGTGACCAAACATGCGATCGTGCCGCGGTCGCCGTAGAGCTGTGCGCCACCGCGGAGCACGCGGCGCTTCTTCAGCTCGTCCCAGTTTTCGTCGAGCGTGATCCCGATCCAGCCGGCGAGCCAGGGTAAAAATGGGGCGTCGGTCTCTAACGGGCTGAAGTACTCGTTGATGCGGTTGATCTTGCGCGTCGCACCTTCGATCAAGTGCGAGAAGATCCAAAGAAACTCCTTGAGGAAGTTCTCCTTGGTCAGTCCGTTCGTGGCCTGGTAGACAGAAGGCAGGTAGTTGATCAGACTCTTTTTCGATACATAGACGATGATGTCGCCACGGCGATCCACCAAGTGTCCCTTTGGCGGATTCTGCTGCACGATCATGTCGTCGGATTCATAGCTCTCGACGTAGTGAATTTTCGCTTCACGAAAGCCTTGGTTGATCAGCATCCGATTGGCGCTGTCGACGTTCATGCCCACGACGTTGGGCATGATGACTTTCTTGGCGTATAGTTCCGGCATCGCTTCCGCCTCAGATCATCTTCTCGTGCACTTTCTCGGTCACTTCGACATCAACGAGGTGCACCAGCTCGTCATCCCGCAACTTCACGTGGTCGACTTCGAACTTGTTGTCTTCGTCGATGATGCGAATCTTGTCGACCATGTCGACGCCGTTCACGCCTTCGACGACCTGATACAGGTCGACTTTGTAAACCCCTCGGCCAAAGGGCCAGCCCTTTCCGACCCGCCCGCCGCGAAGCGGATGGAGGAAGTAGCGCAGCCGCTCCTCGATCTCTTTTTTCACCTTGTCCGAGGACCCCGTCGCCAAGCGGACGATCTCGATCTTGACGCTCACCTCGATATAGCGCGGCCGCACGACGTTGATCTTCGTCGTGACGAGCTTGCGCTCGTAGAGAAACTGACGCACCCGCCGCAGGAGCTCGGGTGAGGGCATCAGCTTCTCCATGAAATCGGGATGCGTGTCGGCGATCTTCGGCAAGACGATCACCGTCACCTCGCCTTCGCGATCGGTCGTCGGCAGACATTTTACCCGCGCCACGCTATTGGACGCCTGCAGCGCGAGCCACTCGAAGTCCTCGACGGTCACGGCGCGGTTCCGACTCTTGAGCAGGTATGGCCCGCGGGCTTTCGCCTCTTC
>JAGQJP010000648.1 GCA_020430585.1 Myxococcales bacterium
GATGCGCGACGGTGGTTGGGTGGCGATGACCAAGGATCCGCAGTACGCTGGCCAGGGCCTCCCCGAGGTGCTCGGCACGGTCTTCAACGAGGTCTGCTCCGCTTCGAGCTCGGTCTTGAGCCTCTTGACGCTGTTGACGCGCGGCGCCTGCGACCTGATCCGCGCCTTCGGGACCGACGAGCTCAAAGCGCGCTATTGCGAGAAGATGTTCAGCGGCGTCTGGGCGGGCACGATGTGTCTGACCGAGCCTCACGCGGGCTCGGCCCTCGCCGACATCAAGACGATCGCCCACCCCGAGGGGGATCACTACAAGCTCAAGGGCAACAAGTGCTTCATCACCTTTGGTGATCACGACCTGACGGAGAACATCGTCCACCTCGTCCTCGCCCGCACGCCCGACGCGCCGGAAGGCACGCGAGGGATCAGCCTCTTCGTCGTGCCGAAATACCGGGTCGACCCCGACGGTAGCCTCGGCGCTCTCAACGACGCCACCGTCGGCGGGGTCGAGCACAAGATGGGGATCCACGGCTCGCCGACCTGCGTGATGAACTTCGGCGACGACGACGACTGTATCGGCCACCTCGTCGGCGAGTTGCACCAGGGCCTGCCACAGATGTTCAAGCTGATGAACGAGGCGCGGATGGAGGTCGGCCAACAGGCGCTGGGACTCGGCGCTGCGGCTTATCAAGCAGCGCTCGGCTACGCCAAGGAGCGCGTGCAGGGCAAGGATATCCTCGAGAAAGATGGGCCGAACGTGCTGATCGTGCAGCACCCCGACGTCAAGCGCAACCTTGTGATGATGAAGGCGCTGGTCGAGGGGCTGCGGGCGCTGAACTACGCCTGCTCCTACTACCTCGACAAGAGCCACCACGCCGCCGATGACCACGAGCGCCAGCTGGCGAAGGGCCACGTCGCGCTGTTGACACCGATCTGCAAGGCCTATTCGTCGGATATGGCCTTCCGCGTCACCGAGCTCGCGATCCAAGTTCACGGCGGCTACGGGTACATCAAAGAGTACGGCGTCGAGCAATACTGCCGCGACGTCAAGATCTGCTCGCTGTACGAGGGGACCAACGGCATTCAGGCCCTCGATCTGTTGGGGCGCAAGGTGCTCTCCCGCGATGGGTTGCTGTTCAAGAACTATCTGGCGGTGATCGATCGCTTCATCAAGAACACCGAAGGGTTCGATGACGAGCTCAAGCAGCTCAACGCGGCGCGCGACGCCCTCGTCGAGGTGACGATGAGCCTGGCGCGCCACGCCGGCGGGCCGAACGCGCGCTACGCATTCTTGAGCGCAACACCCTACCTCGCGCTGATGAGTGGCGTCGTGGCGGCTCAGCTCTTGCTCGAACAGGCGGTGATCGCCCAGCGCGGCCTCGAGGGGTTGCGCGGCGATCAAGAGCTCGAGACGCTGCTCGCACAGAGCTCCGATGCGGCCTACTACCACAACAAGGTGCTGACGGCGAGGTTCTTCGTCAGCCAGATATTGCCAGAGTCGTTGGCTCACGCACAAGCGATCCTCTCGGGAGACCGGAGCGCGCTGGAGCTGCGTTTTTGAGCCCGACCTGGTGGGATGCTCGCGAGGTCCGCGCCGTCGGTGCGCGAGCGACCACGAAACGCGAACCGTAACACGATAGCTGGGGGGTACGATGTCCAGAATCCTTTCCGTAAAACAAGATCACGGCTTGCTGCGCAACTACGTCGACGGTGAGTGGCTCGAGTCGTCCGCGACGCGCCAGCACCCGGTCACGGACCCGGGTACGGGAAAGCTGCTCGGCCAGGTGCCGCTCTCGCCGAAGTCCGAGGTCGACGAGGCGGTCGCCGCAGCCAAGGCGGCGTTCTGGGAGTGGCGCACCACGCCGCCCCAAACCCGAGCGCGCTACATGTACAAGCTCAAGGCGCTGCTCGAAGAGAACTTCGAAGAGCTCGCGCGGCTCAACACCCTCGACCACGGCAAGGGGATCGACGAGTCGCGCGGCTCGGTGCGGCGTTTGATCGATAACGTCGAGGTCGCCGCCGGGATCCCCTCGATGATGATGGGATACGGCCTTGAAGACGGCGCCGCCGCAGGGATCGACGAAGAGGTGATCCTTCAGCCCCTCGGCGTCTTCACGGCGATTTGTCCGTACAACTTCCCTGCGATGGTCCCGTTCTGGTTCATCCCGAGCGCCCTCGCCTGCGGGAATACCTTCGTTCTCAAGCCCTCCGAGCAGGTGCCATTGGTGCAGAATCGGATCTTCGAGCTGATCGACGACGAGCTCGATCTGCCCCCCGGCGTCTTGAACATGGTTCACGGTGACAAAGAGGCCGTCGACGCGCTGCTCTACAACCCCGATGTCGTCGGCGTCTCGTTCGTCGGCTCCTCGCCAGTGGCGCAGTACATCTACGAGACGGGCGCCAAGCAGGGCAAACGTGTTCAGGCCCAAGGCGGCGCGAAGAACACGATCGTCGTCGCCGACGACGCCGACCTCGATCAGACGATCCCGAACATGATCGCCTCGTTCTATGGCTGCGCGGGTCAGCGCTGTCTCGCCGGCTCGGTGCTGATGCCGATCGGCGACGCCTACGA
>JAGQJP010000649.1 GCA_020430585.1 Myxococcales bacterium
AGCTCACGCTGACCGACGACGCGGGACTGTTGCGTTGGTATCGCTCGTCGCAGCCGAGTCGGCGCGGTTTCTGCTCGCGCTGCGGCACGACGCTGTTCTTCGAGTCGACGCTGGCGCCAGGCGAGGTGCACATCGCCCGCGCCCTCGTCCCTGGAGCGATCGACCGCGAGCCGAGCGGACACTGTTTCTCCGAGCAATCCGTCGCCTGGCTGACTGTCGCCGACACCCTCCCACACTACGACAGCGACTCCGACGCCCTCGCGCACTACCGCGTGATTCCGACTCTCGACTGAGCGGTCGTGAGGCGCTCCCCGCGGATCGAGGCTCGGCGCCCGAGGCGACGCGTTCTCAGAGACAAGCCTGGGGTTTTGGCAGATAGCCCGTCTGGAGGATTTGCGTCAGATCGACGGTGTAGCACTGGAAGGCGGCGGGGAGCGAGGCGCCGTCGATCGAGGTGAGCGTGACCGTGACCATCCCGCTGGTCGATTGGAAGGTCAGCTCGCCTTTGGTCTTCACCCCACTCGTGACGCGCTCGACCGAGAGCGAGCCGCTGCTCGACGAGCTCCCGAGCCCCGCGTGCGCCACGGCGTCGAGGGTGATCGCCGCGCTGTCGCCGTTGGCCTCGGTTACGCGCGCCGTACCGCTGATTTCGGCCATCATGTTCAAGGCGCTGACGGTCGCGGTGACCCCTTCGAGGGCGAAGGAGACACCACTTGCCAAGGCGAGCGTCACGTCGATCGCTAGAGAGCCCGAGCTCACGCTGCCCTTGATCGCGATCGTCCCGTCGAGGGTATTGCCATCGACCGACAGCCCTGTCGCTTCGAGCACGATCTGCTGCGTCGGAAAGACGTCAATGTCGACCTTGAGCGCGCCAGCGAAGGTCACGCCGTTGACGTTGCAGCCCGCCGAAAAGGTCAAGGTCACCGAGGTCAGGCCGAAGTCGCTGCTCACGCAGTCGCTCAGGGTCTCGACGACATCTTTGAGATCGCTGATGCTCTCGACCCCGTCGAGCAGCTGCGTCGTCTTGAGCAACGAGTCGATGCTGCCATCGAGCTCGAGGGCGTTGCTCGTCAGCTCGACCGCCGCTTTTGGACCCTTCACCTGTGCCTCTTCTTCGCTCAGTGTGGTCTTCGTCGAGCACGCTACGCCGAGGGACAAGAGCAGCGCGGCGACGGTCGACCAAATGATACGCGTCGTGATCATCGGATCTCCTTTGATGTAGTCGTGGGACTTTCGAGCAGTATGACCGGACGACGAGTGGATTGCAAATCGCCGCGTTCGAGACGCGCTAGCGCCAGCAACGTGAGGCCTGAACCGAGCGCCACCATGGCGTCGGCCCGTCGAGATGCTCGGGCTCGATCCCCTCGCCGAGACGCGGGGTCAACACGCGCACTCCCTGTTCGGCAGCCAGCCGCACCAGGGTCTCGGCGGGCTCGTTCCAGTCGTGAAGCGCCAGGTTGAAGGTGCCCCAGTGCACGGGCATCAGCGTCCCGCCGCCGAGCATGCGGAACGCCTCGAGGGCGTTTTTCGGGCCGAGGTGGATCTCGTTCCAGGCCTCGTGGAAGGCGCCGATCTCGAGCAAGACCAGCTCGAACGGGCCGTAGCGCTCGCCCGTCTCTTGGTACTGCCCCGTCAGCCCGGTGTCGCCCGAGAAGAAGATCCGACGCCGCTCGCTCTCGATCACCCACGACGACCAGAGCGTCCGATTGCGATCCCAGGCGCTGCGCCCCGAGAAGTGCTGCGCCGGGGTGGCGACGAAGCGCAGCCCACCGATCGCCGCGCTCTCGCCCCAGTCGAGCTCGTGGAGCCGCGCCGCGTCGAAGCCGAGGGCTTCGAGTCGCGCGCCCACCCCAAGGGATGTGACGATCGGCATCGCCCGCGCGGCGAGTTGTCGCATCGTCGCGGCGCAGAGGTGATCGTAGTGATCGTGCGAGAGCAACACCACGTCGATCGGTGGCAGCTCGGCGACCGTCACGGG
>JAGQJP010000069.1 GCA_020430585.1 Myxococcales bacterium
GGGTCGGCGATCGGCGACGCGTCCCAAAGAGCGACCCCACAGGCCCGATCTGGCGTCCGACGCGGCGCTGGAGCATATCGACAGAGAATCTCTACGCGCTGTTCGTCGAGCGCCTGTTCGACGGTCCCGTCGACAAGGACCGAACGTGGCCGAACCTGCACACCCTGTTGCAGGACCCGGCGCGCAACCTGTTGTACAACCACAAAAACCTCGACGAAGACCCCTTGATCCGCCTGGTTCCCGACTGCGCCGACCTGCCCGTGGCGCTGCGGACCTACTTCGCCTGGAAGATGCGCCTGCCGTTCGGCTTCTTCATGTGCCGCCGCGCCGACCGCGGAAAGCCACCGGTCTGCGACCTGCCGGGCTCCGATGACAATCTGATGTCACGGCTCGAGCTCAAGTCCGTGCCGATCAAGGCGACCCGGTCGCGTCGCGAGGTGCGCATCTTCCTCGCCTTCGCTTACAAGGTGATGGCGGCGATACACTCCTCGAGCGGGCGCACGCCTCCCAAGGACGAGGAGACCGATCTCTATCCCGTGCCGCTGACGCGCCGCGCCCTGCGCCCGGGCACCGTGTTCGTCGATCCCTTTGGTCACGTGCTGATGATCGCGAAGTGGATCCCCCAGGGCATCGGCACCCAGTACGGGAGGCTGATCGGCGTCGACGCCCAGCCCGACGGCACGATCGGACGCCGCCGATTCTGGCGCGGCTCATTCTTGTTCGACCCCGAGACCAAAGCAGGCGGCGCCGGATTCAAGGCCTGGCGCCCAGACTACGTCAAGAAGGGCGACGTGCAGGTGAACGTCGACGACAAGGGCACGCTCAAACCCGTGACCCGTATCGGTCGCGTCCTGACCTGGACCAACCGCGGCCTGCGCCACACACGGGGCTTCACCAAGCTGAGCACCCAGCAGTACACGGGGAGCAAGAACGACTTCTACGACACCGTCGAGTCGCTGATCAATCCGTTGCCGCTGGACCCCGTCGTCCGACAGCTGGCGTTGGTCGACGCCCTCGCCGAGGCGGTGTCGAGGCGCGTCACCGCCGTGGAGAACGGCGAAGCCTACATGAAGAAACAGAATGGACAGGCGATGAAGCTGCCGCCGGGCGCGCGGATCTTCTTGTCCGCGAATCAAGCCTGGGAAGCCTATTCGACGCCATCGCGAGACATCCGGCTGTTGATCGCGATCGACAGCGTGCTCGGCTTTCCCGACGCGGTCAAGCGGGCGCCGCGGCGTTTCGGCCTGGAAAAGAACGACGATCTCGACGGAGTGGTTCGAAAGGTGCGCGCGCGGCTCGCCGACGAGCTGGCCCGGCGCTCGATCCAGTACACCCGCTCCGACGGCAGCAAATGGACGATCACCCTGCGGCAGCTCATCGATCGGCAAAAGGGCCTCGAGATGGCGTACAACCCGAACGACTGCGTCGAGATTCGCTGGGCCGCGCCGACGGGCAGCGCCGAGCGTTCGACCTGCAAGCGCCACGCGCCGTCCGACCAGCGCCAGCGAATGGAAACGTACCGCCACTGGTTCAGAACCCGCCAGCGCCCGCCGAACTGATCGGACTGCCAAACGAATTGACAGCTGCGTACACAAAGTGGACAGGTTCAATTCTGCAGGTCGTTTTCGTGGACCCAGGCGTCCGATCCGACGTGGCTGCACGAGAAGTACGGTTCCGAATCTCGAAGCGGCTGTAGATAGGCCGCTCCTTTCCTGCAGGCGAGCTTCCCGTCGACGCATTGCGGCTCGTACAGGATGTCGAACCCGTCGCAACAGGTGTATTTGGCGATCTCACTGCAGGCGGCGCTGCTGGGATAGAGCGTCACGTCCGCGCCCGATTTGTCGCGGCTAGCCGTCGAACAGCTCGTCGACGCCAGCGATACGATCAAAAGGCCAATGATGGCTCCGTGCATTTGTGTGCCTCTTCGAGTTGGTGTTGTGTCCGGGATTCCGGGGCTCCCATCTCTCGACGGTACAGCAAGTGGCGTGCCAGGCTCACCGTTCGCGTCACTCGTTCTCCATCGCGAGGAAGAAGTCGCTGAGCGTGCGGCCTGGCGTGGCCTCGAAGTGTTGGTCGAGCACTTCGCAGGCGCCGATCCGGTCGAGGCGAAAGTTGCGGAAGTTCTTGCGCAGGTGACACCACGCGGCGAGGGACCAGCTGCGGCCCCAGAAGAAGAGCCCGAGCGGCTCGACCACCCGGCTCGAGGCGACGCCGTCGGCGCGCGTGTAGTCGAGGGCGACCCGACGCTGCTCACGAATTGCGCGGCGCAGCTCGTCCATCGCGGTGTGGACCGTCTCGGGGACGAAGACATTGGGAGCGAACAGTGGCGCGCTGGCCAAGGTCTGCCGCAGCTCGGGCGGCAGGACCGCTTCGATCTTCGTCAACGCGGCCCCTGCGGCGCGGCGTAGACCACTGTCGGCCCAACTACGAACGATGCGCGCCCCGAGAACCAAGGCCTCGAGCTCTTCGGCGGTGAACATCAGCGGTGGAATGTCGGAGCCCCGACGAAGGGAATAGCCGACGCCGGCCTCCCCTTCGATCGGGACTCCGGAGAGCATCAGGTCACTCACGTCGCGATAAATCGTGCGCACCGAGACCTCGAGATGCTCGGCGAGGTCACGGGCGGTGAGCAATCGCCGACTGCGCAAGAGGTGCACGATCTGAAACAGTCGATCCGCTCGTCGCACGTCGATCCACTCTCGCCGCGCCCGAGATCAGGCGGGCGCCCTCTCGACGAGCCCGATGCGATTCCCCGCCGGGTCGCAAAAGAGCGCGAACGTCACGTCCGGCGCAACGGTGCGCGGAACCACGACCGTTCCCCCACGCTCAGCGATCGCTGCGAGGTAGCGCGAGATGTCGTCGACGGCGATGTAGACCGTGACCCATTGAGCCTCGGCGCCGTCGGCCTGGGCGATGCCACCCTGGATACCCGTCTCGCTGCCCGTGTTGACCATCCCGTAGCCCGTCGGGTTGTCCGTGTTGATCTCCCAGTGGAACAGGTCGCGATAGAAGCCTCGCAATGTGTCAGCAGCGGGAGACATGATTTCGAACCAAACAACTGGATTCTGCATCGTACACTCCTTGATGTCCATAGAATCATTGTTGGATGACGGGCTCACAGGACCCGTCGACCTCTCGGAATGTAGCACCCCCCTGGTGACAGCATGCTGTCAGTAGGTTTCAGCAGTCGGTTGCCCGACGACAACCGGAATGGGCGACATCCGACGGGCCTTTCGGAATGAGCGAGGTAGACGCGGAGAGCCAGATGACCAGGTCGAATCCGTTGCCGTGGTGCATCATCATCTGGCTGGGCAGGCAACTCGGCGCCGTTCGGCACGCAGTCGAACGCAATCGACCGGGCTTCCAGCTCGGGCCGCGCGACAGATGTAGCGTACCCGTCGCGAGATGCACGACCAGCAGCCTCGTGTTGTCACCGCTGGCAAAGAGGCGTACCGAGCCGAGGTACGGCGCGAGGCCTGAGATTTCGGCTCCGCTCCAAAACGCTTTCAGGTGGTCGCGAAAGTGGCGGGAAAAGCGGATCGGCAGCGTGGCGCTCCGGATTGGTCCGCTCCAAATCAAGATCGGCACGCGGCCCTTGACGTGCCTCACCTCGACCGGCCCGCAGCGCGTCGAGAACGCGCAGTCCATCGCCCACAGCGGTTTCAATGGCTGGAAGCCTTTACGCCTGCTGAGGGCGCGATACCATTTTTGGGTCAGCGCCGCGATCTCAGCATCGACGACGGGCCGAGCTTTCCGCAACACCGAGTGGAGGCGCCCCTTCGCGTCGAGAAGTACCAGAGACGCCGACTGCTTCGCGACCAGCCGAAGCGATCCGCTACGCGAAACGTGCAACCGCACGGCAGCGATGCGCCCGCCGACGGTCCCGAGCGGGAAGATGCGCTGCTGATACGCAACTCCACAGGCCGTCGCCTCGCCCGTGAACACCACGATCGTCGCGACGACCAACCAACTCGCCGCAGATGACCCGCAAAAACCCGACCCGCTCATATCGCCACCTCCGCTCGTGCCAACCGTTGGGATGCACGACATATTCCGACATGTGGTCGATCCGCCAACCCCAGCGACGATCGGCGCAGCCGAGCAGCGGCCGCTCGAGAGCCGGGGTGTCAGATGCAGGAGAAGGCTCGACAGCCATCGACCCCGGGCAAAAAGCCCAGGCAAACACATCGGCGACCGCAGATCGGACGTCACCGTCGGCACCACGTAGATATCTGGCTCGGTTCCCGTCGGATCGATCGCGCCCGCGATGCGCGGAGCCTTGAACCTCGAAAGACTTCAGCCTATCATGTCCCTTCGACAACTCACAGGAGTGCGGTCGTGGGCCAAACGCCAACCACTGTCGCTCGTGCGCTATACGCCGCTCTGGAGGCGGGAGAGCACGGCCACCAACTCGCGCGGTTCTTCACCGAAGACGCGATCACCATCGAGCACCCCAATCGGATCAAGCCCCGAGGAGGTCGCGCCGATCTCCCGGCAATGCTAGCCGCGTCGAACGCCGGCGCGGGGCTATTGTCCGAGCAGCGCTACGACGTGCGGTCCTGTCACGACGTCGGGACGATGGCGGTCGTGCGCGCGACCTGGACCGGGGTGATCGCCCGTGACCTCGGCCAATTTCGCGAGGGTCAGCGGTTGGTCGCGCATCTCGCCCAGTTCATCGATATCTGCGATGGCCGCATCGCCCGCATCGAGACCTTCGACTGCTACGAGCCGTTCGATTGAGCGGGAGCGCGGCCCTGTAGGCGAGCCAGGTCATGGCGAGAGCGTCGCGCGGGGTTTTGACGAGTCGATCAAGCCGCGTGGGCAAAGGCGCGCCGGCTGCGGCACCATTGGTCGACGGTCGTCGTCGGTGCGCCGAGCAGATCGTTGGCCTCGTCTGGTGAGCCGATCTCGTGCACCTTCGAGAAGTAGCGCATGATCGGCAGACCGACCCGCCTCAGCTCGCGCCGGCCCGGGAAGAGCGAGAGCAGGCGCAGCACGAAGAACGGCACGTGCCTCAGCTCTGCGTCGGGAGCGCAGAGGCGTCGGTACGTGCGCAGCGCCTGCTCCATCGTCAGCGCCTCGGGCCCGACGATGAGGAGCGTTCGGTTCGCCGCTGCGGGCAGCGCCAACGCCTTGCTCACCATCCGGGCGTAGTCGGCGGCGGCGAGGAAGCGCCAGGGGTGGACTTGCTCGCCCATCACCAGCGCTTTGTCCCCGCGGACGAGGCTCGGCAAGAGCTCCATGAACATCGTGCAGCGAAAGATCGTGTAGGGCACGCCGCTCTCTCGGATCGCTCGCTCTGCGAGAAACTTGGCGCGAGTCATCGGAAACCAGGTGTTCTCTTCGCAGACGCTGGCCCCCGAGATCGTGCCGATCCGCTCGAGCCCCGCCTCCTTCGCCGCCGCGGCGACTAGCTCGGCGCCACGCCGCTCGAGATCCCAATCGCCGTGGCCATCGAGGCTGAGGTAGACGGCGTCGCAGCCCACGAGCGCGCGATCCACAGCCGCGCGATCCTCGACGTCTCCGGCGACGACCTCGCACAGACCGCCGAAGCGCTCGGCGGCGATCTCGCGCGAGCGCGTCAACACGCGCGCTTCGTGTCCGTCGGCGACCAGTCGCCGAACGACCGGCTCGCCCAACCGTCCCGTTCCTCCGATCACGAGAATCTTCATCGCCCCTCCTCGCGGTGTCGGCGGGACCAGTCGTTTCCGGCTGGCGCGCGCCGTCTCCGCCATCTACGCCACCCTACGACAGGACTCTCGCGCGGTCAACGCGACGCGCGGCCCCTCCGATGCTGCATGCGCGCGCGCGTCGTGTCTCAGATCGGAGAAGGATTGGAGGGCTGACGCCGGCAGACCGCAAGTCGTCGCAATACCCCTGAGGCCGCGTTGGGCCGCCCCTCGTCCCGGATCTGGGACGCCGCGGTAGCGCTGATCCGCGGGTGAGGCGTCTATCGGGCTACCATTGCTGGTTCTGGTGATCGTGCTGGTGGCAGAACCCGTTGCATCGCCCGTTGGAA
>JAGQJP010000650.1 GCA_020430585.1 Myxococcales bacterium
CTCGGTCTCTCGCGATCATCATTGTCCCACCGCCAGCGTAACGAAAATCGGGGGAAAATCATTGATCTGGGTCAATCCATGGCGCAAAGCTGAGAAGACGTGCGCAAACGTAGGTGCAGACTGGCCCGCAACAGGGCGCGGGTTCCGCCGGACGCCGGGTCCGCTCGACGTCCGACGGGGAGAGGGAGATTTCGAGAGCCGAAGAATCAACCGGCGACGACGGAGAACGCGGACGTGACCGGTGAGGCGCCACGACTCATCGCCGTAGTCTTGGCGCCGCCAAGATACCCTCGGACCGCCTCGAGAATCTCGAGGATGTTGCCTCGCTTCGAGAAAACCGGGAGCGCGCGCCCGTTTCGCTGCTGGTAGACGCTCCAGCTGAAATAGATTACCGGTGTGGCGCGATAGACGTCGAGCTTGCGTACGCTCTCTTCGAACGCTCACTCGTTGGCGAGCTCATGGTCGAGCACGATCAGCTCGAACGGTCGTCCAGCCATCGCCGCGTCGAGGGCGTCGGCTACTCCTTCGAGGACGCGACGAACCCAGTGGACCTGAGCTCCTCCCGCAAGCCCCAACGACAGGACGGATTGCAGATAGCTCGTGTCGTCGATCACTAGAATACGCTTGGCTACGCGCGCTCCCATCAAACACCTGTGCCGACGCCTCGTTTCAGAACACCTTTTCGGGTTGCAAGCCGTGTACCAGCAGGCCAGTGCTGGCCGAGACCGCGCGCGCCAGCCGCGGCGGGGAGCGCACGCACCGACTGCCTCGCCCGGGCGGGATCCGGGATTCCCGTTCTTGGGAATTCGACGGTATCGGCGTCTCAACCTCGAGAACGCGTGCCCGTCGACAGATGCCCCGCGTTGCGCTACGATCGGCCACACGGGCGGAGGCGACGATGCATCATCCCAGACGCGGAGACCGGGGTGCGTACGAGCGCTACCTCGATGGAATGGACGCGACGATGCGGCAAAAGGTCGCGTTGACGGCGGCGCACTTCCTCTTCGAGGGGCGCGTCGCCGACCTCGGGATGGGCTCGGGAACCGGGAGCTACGCCTTGGCGGCGCTCTACCCGGCGCTCGAGGTGGTCGGCGTCGACCTCGACCCCGAGATGGTGCGGATCGCCGCCGAGCGATATCGATTGCCCAATCTCTCCTTCGTCGAAGGGGACATCGCGGGCCGTTTTTTCCCACCCCGACATCTGGACGGAATTCTCCTCTCCAGCGTCCTTCACCACGTGACGACCTTTGGCGGGTACACCCACGACAACGCGCGGGCGGCACTGGACGCCGCGGCGAGCCAGCTGAAGCCCCACGGCGTCGTGGTCGTTCGCGACTTCGTCGCCCTCGATGGGCGCGACGTCTGGCTCGATCTCGACACCCGCGACGGCGACGAGAGCGACGATCCCTCGCGCTGTTCCAGCGCAGCGCTACTGGAGCGCTTTGCCGGCGAGTTTCGACGCGGAATCGATGCGCCGCGAAAGCCGGGGTTCGCCTTGGCGTGCGTCGACGTCGAGTTGTCGCGCGAAGCGCCGGCGGCGAGCGACGGCGCCCCAGGCTCGGATCGCGAGGAAAATGGGCCCAGCGAGAGCCGGATTCCACCGCTCCGGGAGGGCTTTCGTCGCTATCGTCTCGCCCTGCGCCACGCCCTGGAATTCGTCCTGCGCAAGGATTACCGCGAATCCTGGGCCAACGAGGTGCTCGAAGAGTATACCTACTTCACCCAAGCGCAATTCGAGAGCTGTTTTGCCGCGCTCGGCCTGCGCGTTCTCGCGTCGACGCCGATCTACAACCCCTGGATCGAGCGC
>JAGQJP010000070.1 GCA_020430585.1 Myxococcales bacterium
AAGCAGGTCGAACGCTACAGTTACGATGACGAGTCGCGCCTCGCGCGCTTCGAGCTCGACCAGGACGGCGATGGCCTGGCCGAGATCGTGCGCAGCTACTCCTACCTCGAGGAGGGCGAATACCTCTTCACGCTGGTCGACTATGGCGACGACGGCAGCGTCGACGAGCGGATCCGACAGTCGTACTACCCCTCGGGAAGGGTCGCGACGCTGGCGATCGACGCGGGGAACAAGGGGCACTTCCGCTGGCTGACGAGCTACAGCTATCACCCGAACGGGACCCTGGCGACCCGCGAGCACCAGAGCGACGACGACCAGGACGGAACGATCGACTCGATCGACCTCGAGACCTTCGACGAGACCGGCCGGCCGCTCGTCAATGAATGGGACGCTGACGCCGACGGGCAATGGGATCAACGACTAGAGAACGTCTATGGACCGCACGGCCTGACTCAAACCACCGAGAAGACGTCGACGAGCGTCCTGCGCACGACGACCTACGGCTACACCCCGAACGGTGCGCTGGAGTCCCGCGAGACCCGCGACGGAACCGGCGAGCTGCAAGAGAGCGAGCTGCGAACGTACGACTCGAGCTCGCGACTCCAATCGATTCTGACGACGAAGAACGACGCGATCTTGCTCGAGACGGGCACGGCGCAGGTCCGCCAAGTCTACCACTATGACGGCTGCTCGTCTCCGTAGGAGCGCGTCCCCCCGAGAGCGCCGCCAATCCGCCCTCGGCGACGCATGGCCTTGACAAGGCGGCCGTCCAAATGTAGATTTCCGCGAATGTCCTGGCCCGCGCCGCGGGCTATCACGCAGGAGGGTCGTGCAATGAGTCGAGTGTTGATCATCGGTGCCGGGGGAGTTGGTGCGGTCGTCGCCCACAAATGTGCCCAGGCGCCGGACGTGTTCTCCGAAATCCTATTGGCGAGCCGCACGCTCTCGCGCTGCGAAAAGATCCGCGACGACGTGCGCGAGCTACAGGGGCGGACGATCGGTGTCGCCCAGGTCGACGCGGACAATGTCGACGAGACGGTGGCGTTGATCCAGTCATTCAAACCCGACCTGCTGCTCAACGTCGCGCTGCCCTACCAGGACCTGCCGTTGATGGACGCCTGCCTCGCCGCTGGCGTCGACTACCTCGACACGGCGAACTACGAGCCGATCGACGAGGCGAAGTTCGAATACAAGTGGCAGTGGGCCTACCGCGAGCGCTACGAAAAGGCGGGGATCATGGCGCTGATGGGCTCGGGCTTCGACCCCGGCGTGACCAACGTCTTCTGCGCCTACGCCCAAAAGAGGCTCTTCGACGAGATCCACACCGTCGACATCATCGACTGCAACGCCGGCTCGCACGGCAAGGCCTTCGCCACCAACTTCAACCCCGAGATCAACATCCGCGAGATCACCCAGAACGGTCGCTACTGGGAGAACGGCGAGTGGGTCGAGACCAAGCCGATGCAATACTCGCAGACCTTTGACTTCCCCGAGGTCGGCGAGCGCAAAGCGTATCTGCTCTACCACGAAGAGCTCGAGTCGTTGGTGCTGCACCTCAAGGGGCTCAAGCGCATCCGCTTCTGGATGACCTTCGGCGAAGAGTATCTGACGCACCTGCGCGTTCTGCAGAACGTGGGGATGACGCGGATCGATCCCGTCGAATTCCAGGGTCAACCGATCGTTCCGATCCAGTTTCTCAAGGCGCTGCTGCCCGACCCGGCGAGCCTCGCGGAGGGATACACCGGCAAGACCTCGATCGGCTGTCTGATCGAGGGCGTAAAAGAGGGCCAGCCGCGCAAAGTGCTGATCTACAACGTCTGCGACCACGCCGAGTGCCATCGCGAGGTGCGCGCGCAGGCGGTGAGCTACACCACGGGCGTGCCGGCGATGGTCGGCGCGAAGATGATGCTGACCGGACAGTGGAAACGAGCGGGCGTCTGGCACATGGAGCAGTTCGACCCCGAACCGTTCCTCGAAGAGCTGGGCCAGCGCGGCCTGCCGTGGCACGTCAAAGAGCTCGAACCGAGCCGCTGAACGACGCCCCTCCACCGACTCACCACGAGCTGCCTCGCCACGCGAAGATGAGGACCAGATGAACGACGACGCGCCGAAGGCGCAACCATCGACGGGGATGTGGGCGATCGAAGCCGACGCGGCACCCGATTCGCCCTGCTTCGTGATCGACCTCGGCGCCCTCGAGGAGAACCTGCGCATCCTGGCCGACGTCCAGCGTCGGGCGGACTGCAAAATCCTCTTGGCGCTCAAGGGCTTCGCCACCTGGAGCACCTTCGAGCTGGTCTCGCGCTATCTCTCGGGGGGCGCGGCGAGCTCACCCCACGAGGCCCAACTCGCGCGGGAGGGCCTGGGCGGCGAGGTCCACGTCTACGCGCCGGCCTTTTCGGAGGCCGATCTGCGCGAGGTGCTACGCTTCGCCGACCACGTCGTCTTCAACTCGTTTTCCCAGTGGCAACGCTTGGGCGCGATCGCCCTCGAGGCGGGCGTCTCCTGCGGGATTCGGATCAACCCCGAGCACCGCGAGGTCGCCGTCGCGCTCTATGATCCCTGCGCACCGGGCTCACGCCTCGGCGTCACCGCGGCCACCTTTCGCCCTGAGTCGCTCGAGGGGATCGAGGGCCTGCATTTCCACACCCTCTGTGAGCTCGACTCGGACGCCCTCGAGCGCACACTCGTCTCTGTCGAAGAGAAGTTCGGCGCGTACTTGCCGCAAATGAAGTGGGTCAACTTCGGTGGTGGCCACCACATCACGCGGCCCTCGTACGATCGCGAGCGACTGGTGCGGCTCGTGCGCGACTTCAAAGCGCGCTACGGCGTCGAGGTCTACCTCGAGCCGGGGGAGGCGATCGCGATCCGCACGGGCGTCCTCGTCGCCACGGTGCTCGACGTGATCGAAAACGAGACGCAGATCGCGATCCTCGACACCTCGGCCACGGCGCACATGCCCGACGTGCTCGAGATGCCCTACCGCGCCGAGATCGTCGGCAGCGCGCTGCCGGGCGAGAAGGCTCACAGCTATCGCCTCGGCGGGTTGACCTGCCTGGCGGGAGACGTGATCGGTGACTACTCGTTTGACGAGCCCCTACGCGTCGGCCAGCGGCTGACGTTCCTGGACATGACGCACTACACGATGGTCAAAACCACGAATTTCAACGGCGTTCGTCTACCGTCGATCGCGTTGCGCCACACCGACGGCCGGATCGAGCTCGTCAGGCGCTTCGACTACGCGAGCTACCGCGATCGCCTCTCCTGAATCAGGGCACGTAGTTGAGAACGACGACCTCGGGGACTTTTCCCCGGCGCGCGGGATTGCTGTTGACGGCGCGTGGCGCCTCGACGAGGCGGATCTCGTGGTCGCCGTAGAGCTCGTGGATCAGCGGCGTCGACGAGTTCGAGAGCATCGCGTTCACCCCCTTGAGGGTCAGCGCTTTGTAAACGATGGAAAGCCGCACCTGATCCTCGTCGCTGAAGCCGCCCGCGACATAAGCCGTGAAGTTCGCGGTCTTCGAGACGGGGTGATAGGGCGGATCGAAGTAGACGAAATCGCCCGGCTCCGCGGCATCGACGATGTATTCGTAGCTCGAATGGATCAGCTCCACACCGCTCAAGGCGGCGGCGCAGGCCCGTAGATTCGGCTCGTCACAGATCGTCGGATTGCGGTAGCGCCCGAAGGGGACATTGAACTTGCCCGCCTTGTTCAAGCGGTAGAGCCCGTTGAAGCCACAGCGGTTGAGAAAGATCGTGCGCGCCGCGCGGTCGACGGGATCGAGCGTCGCTGGATCCTGACTACGAACGGCATAGTAGTACGTCTTCTCGTACCGGTGGTAGCGCAGAGCCTTGACCAGCGCCCCGACACGGTCGCGTACCACGCGGTAGACGTTGACCAACTCGGCGTTCGTGTCGCAGAGCGTCGCC
>JAGQJP010000651.1 GCA_020430585.1 Myxococcales bacterium
GCCCCGAGCGCTACGAGAACAAGAGCGGCCCCAAGGGGCGCTACGCCATCAAGCTCCAGTTCTACGGCCACCGCTCGAACGTGCTGGGCAACGAGACCCACGCCCACGTCACGATCATCGTCAACGCGGGCACCCCCCAGCAGGAGATCATCGAGAAGAACCTCGTCCTCAAGCAACGCAAACAGATCGTCGAGGTCACCCAGCTCACGCTGTGACCGCCTGGTGCCATCGTCGCGGGCCGTTTCTCTTGTCGGTCCGAGACCACTTCGGCTACGATGAAGATCGTCCACCACGATCGAGGCCCGCAGTGTTGCACGCGACCTGGCTCACGCTCACCCTCCTCGGTGCGCCGTTTGGCGGCGACTGGCAGGACTTCAACGTGCGCTTTCGGCTTCCGATTCCGCGTGGATCGACGGCGATCTCGAGCTGGTTCAGCCACGACGACAAGAAATACACCTGCGAATGCAACGGGGACTCGTGCCGCACGGGCCACTTCGGCACCGACTTCGCCGCCGTCGCCGGGACCGACGCTTTCGCCGCCGCCGATGGCGAGGTGATCCACGTCACCAACGGCTGCGTCGTCGGCGACATCGAGTGCGGCGGTGGCTTCGGCAACCACGTCCGACTTCGTCACGCCAACGGCGTACAGACGATCTACGCCCACCTGACGATCGCCATCGTCAGCGTCGGCACCGTCGTGGAGTGCGGAGACAAGATCGGCGAGGTCGGGAACACGGGCCACAGCTTCGGCGCGCACCTACACTTCGAGGTCGAGACCCCCGAGGGCGACGACCTCGACCCCTTCGTCGGCCCCTGCAACCCGGCCCTCCAAGAGTCGCTCTGGGTCGCCGTCGAAGATGGGCTCCCGCTCGAAGTCTGCGGCACGGCGCCGACGCCGAACCAGCACTGGATCGGCGGAAGCTGCGCCGCGACCAGCGACTGCCCCTTCGATGGAGGGCTGTGTCTCGTCGAGTGGCCGCAAGGGACCTGCTCGCAAGCCTGCACACGCTTCTGCCCCGACCGCAACGGCGCGATCTACTCGGTCAGCTTCTGCATCGACGTCGGCGGTGAGGGGCGCTGCGTCGCGCGCTGTGACAGCGACCTCTATCCCGACGGCGGATGCCGCGAAGGCTACGTCTGCGAGACGCGCGAGCGTTTCGGCGAACCCGAGGTGAGCCAGGGCGTTTGCGTACCCGGTCCGCCCGAGACGAGCGACGTGAGCGATCTCGAGGCCGACGCCACGTCGGCTCTCGACGGCGATCCCCAGGGGGGAGACGACCTCCAGAGCGACCTCACGCCGGTCGGGAGCGACGACGACGGCCAACCCAAGGACGACACCAACCCGACGAGCGACGCCTCGACGGCGAGCGACCTCCACGACGACGCCTCGAGCGGAAGCCGCAGTGGATGTCAGTCGAGTCCGATGGCGGATCCGCGCGCGGCGTTCTGGGTCTTGTGGATCTTCGGGATCGTCGTCAGCGCCAGGCGACGGCGCCAAACAAGGATGAGGGCGCGGCGGAGGTGAGCCGATTGCGCTACCATCCCACTCCGCCGGCCCGCGAGGACGATGCCTCACACTGTTCTTCTACGCGCGACGAGCAAATTGGTTTCACAAATTTCCGCCCCACAATGGCTGGTCAACATCTCGGCGAAGCGCGATGTGTGTTGGAATAGCGTCTCTTCGTCGACGCACTCCAGCGAGGCGTAGATGATCCCGATCACGCGTCGCGTCTCGTCGGCGAGCTTGGCCTCCATCGAGTCCTTGACCGGGTTGGCCAGCGCCGTCGAGCGCCCCTCCCCGTCGTCGCGACAGACGCATAGCAGACCGCGCAACTCGATCGCGTGACCCGACGCGTTGAAGACGTACGACTCACCTTCGCGTCCGTAGCGCACCACTGCGCGCGCTCCGAGGACGTCGGCGTCGATCAGGCTCGCAGGCAGGAAGGCCCGCGTCGAGATGTAGTTGTTGACGTCCACGGCGTTGTTGATCCGGGGAAAGGAGCCCTCCTTGCGAATCGCCTGGACCAGGTACTCCGAGGCCGGTTTGCTGCGGCCCGCGGGCCGAAAACCGCCGCGCTTGAGGAGCTGCCGAATCCCGAGTCGATAGCGCTCGGGAAACTCGAACCCCTCGGCGGAGAACTCGCGTACGAGCCCGTCGACCAAGGGCGCGAAGGTCTCGGACGGGGCGCCGATCGTCACCGGCTCGGCACTCACCAGGCCCAACATCAGATTGGAATCGTCGACTTCGACGCGGAATTCGATCATCGGTCGCCTCCGGTATTCTGCCCCGACGATACCACAGTTGCCGACGCGCGGCGATGATTGACCGATGCGCCACCTCCCGCCTATAATGGCCCCCGAGCGCGGGGGTGAGCTTGCAGGTGAAATACGCAATAGCGTTCGCGATCTTGGCACTGGTCGTCGTCGGCTGCTCGCGGTACCGCGGCCAGCGCTCGGCGCGCCAGTACGCCGAGCAGATCGAGCGCTCGAACCACCGTTTGACCCATCTCAACCGGGCGCTCTCGCGCTTCAACGAGCGTACCCGCAAAGCCGCCGAAGCCAAGCTCTACCTCAAAGACGACGTCTTCCCGCGCTTCGAGAGCTATCTCGATACGCTCAAAGCGATCGCCTGCGATGATCCAGAGCTGCAAGGGATCCACAAGCTCTTGGTCGATGAGCACAGCCAGCTCTTCGACGCGCTCAAGCACTTCGACGAGGGCCTCGACGACAAGAATCTCGCGCAGCGCATCAAGGAGCTCAAGGCGGTCGTCCGTCGCACACGAAGCGCCCAGACGGAGTATCAGGTGAAGGTCCGCGCGTACTACGCCAAGTACGGTCTCAAGACGGAGAAGTAGTGACCGATCCCCGCACGCCGATCGCGCGCTCGCTGTCTCGGCTCTCCGAAGCGGTCGCCTCGGTGGGCTACCTGCGTCGCTGTCGCTTCGATTCGCAAGGCGCCGACCTGCTCCTCGAGTTTGCGGGCGTCCAACTCGTGGAACCCGATCGCCCGCTCGATGACGGCGCCGCACCGGCCCTCGAGATCGAGTTGCACCACGGCGGCGCCGAGCTCGGGCTCTGCGACGCGAGCGACCCGGCGTTTGCGGCAGGCTGGGCCCAGGCCCTGCTCGAGGGAGAGCTCGCCGCCCCACTGTTTCTGACGCCAACGCACTTCGGATTCGACGACCGCCCCCTCGTCGAGAGCCTCCGACGACTGATGATCGGCGAGGCCTCGATGGTTGGAAGCCCCCCCGAGAGCTGGCGGCACACGGTCTCATTTATAGCGGGTAGCGTGATCGTCATCGCTGGCGCCGACGTGCTGAGCTTTCGCCTGGCCCATCGCGAGCTCCCGCTCGCCGCTCTACTCGCGGCGCACCAGGCGTGGCGCGCCTTCCATCGCGACTACTGGCTGCGCAAGGGGACACCCGTCGAGGCACCCCTCGACTACGTCTGCGAGACGAGCGGGCGACCGCCGAACGATTGACAGCGCGGTAATGCTGCTCTATCGTAGCGCTATGACACTCGGCGCATCCCTATTGGACGGAACCCTGCGCGGCCTCAGCCGCCTGATCCAACTCCATCCCGAGGCCTGGCGCGTTCGCCGGGGGCTGACGCGGATCGACGACATCCCCTATCTCGACAGCGGATCGGGGGCCCATACGCTGGACATCTATCGGCCGAAGCGGCTGGCGGGCCTTGTTCCCGTCGTGCTCTACGTCCACGGCGGCGGCTTTCGAATCCTCTCGAAAGAGACGCACTGGATGATGGCGCAGGCCTTCGCCAGCCGAGGCTATCTCGTCTGCAACATCAACTACCGCCTCGCCCCACGCCACCCCTTCCCAACACCCCTCGCCGACGTCTGCTGCGCGGCGCTCTGGGTCAAACGCAATGTGCACCGGTTCGGCGGCGACGCGACACGGCTGATCCTCGCGGGCGAGTCCGCGGGCGCCAATCTGGTCAGCGCCCTGGCGTTCTGCCACTCGTTTCGACGGCCCGAACCCTGGGCCCGGGCGCTGTTCGAGGCAGATATTGCACCCCGCGCTGTCCTCGCCGCTTGCGGAATCCTCCAGGTCTCGGACCCCGGTCGCTTCGAGCGACGCAAGACGCTGCCGCGAATTGTCAACTCGCGGATCCACCTCGTCTCGAACAGTTACCTCAAGGGCGTCGGCACCCCGACACCGCTCCTCGCCGACCCCCTACGGCTGGCCGAGAGCGACGCGCCGACGGACCGCGAGTTGCCGCCATTTTTCTTGCCCTGCGGAACGAAGGACCCGATCCTCGACGACTCGCGCCGAATGTGCGCCGCCCTCGAGCGACGGGGAGCGGTGGCTCGTGCGCCGATCTACCCCGGAGGGCTGCACGCCTTTCACGCGATGCTCTGGGACGACCTGGCGCGTCAAATGTGGCGGGATCAATTCGCCTTTCTCGATGAGTTGGGGCTTGGGCCAGAGGCGCGAATCTACCAGGCCGAGCAGACCTGCCTGTAACGTAGCCGACAGACCTGGTTCACGCGACAGCGTTCGACGCCCGGCACACATCGAACACCGGGATCGCACTGAATGCGGTTGCTCTGCACCACTTGCGTCACGTCTTTGCAGTGGGTCACCATTTTGCGAACCACTTTGCGCTCCATCCGGCACTGTCGCAGCTGGCGACGCGTAGGGATCGTGCGACAAACGCGTCGCTTCACGGGCTGTCGTGTAGGCACGATGCGGCAGCGGCGCTCGTTGGTACGGACCTGAACGACGCGATTGACGCAGCGCTCACCGCCCGGGCGGCACTTGCGCAGCATCTGGCAGCTCGGCTTGCTGACCGTGCGACACTGCTGGGTCGTCACCACTTTCCAGACGTTGCGACACTGTTGCTGCTGGATTACCGTCGGTTTGGTGATCATCCGGCAGCGGTTCTCGGTCACGACCTTGACGACGGGCCGCTTGGTGCAAGCCCGACGCCCAGGCGTACAGACCTTGTGCGGTGTGCAGGTTCGCTTCGAGACCATCTTGCAGGTGTTCTCCACGACGACCTTGGGAACGTTGCGGCAGACCTTCATCACGTTCATCCCCGTGCGGCCGAGGGGCTTGCAGCGTCGCTCCTTGACGACCACGGGGACCATCTTCTCGGTACACGTCGCGGTCGGACGCGGGCAGCGCCCCAGCGGACGGCAAGCGCGGCAGCGCGGTGAGTTGGGGTTCGCCGAGCAGAACGGATTCAGCGCTCGATTGGTGCAGGCCACGCGCACCTTGCAATTCGGCGCGTTGCCGGGCCGACAGACGCGCTTCTTCTGCATCTTCTTCACGCTCACCATCTGGCAGACCTGTTTCGGTGACCGGTTCGGTACGCGCTGCATCGTACACTCTTGACGCATCACGGTCTTGCGCGTCGGCGTACAGCTCTTGACAAGTTGATTCTTGCATTCGGAACGAACGGTGCAGCTCGCGGGAAGGTTTTGGCACACGGTCTCGACGACGCTCCTTTTCACCTGCACGGGGCCACAGACCCTCTGGGGTTTGGTCACGCGCAGCGGAACGTTCTGGCAGACGCGCTGCTGTACGCGTTGAGTCGTCGGGCTACAGACCTTCGTCGGTTGGCTCGTGCAGACCTTCTGCATCGTGCAGAGGCTCGGATTGTGGGTGCACTCGCGCTTGGTCACACTTTGCGGTCGGCCCACGACGTTGCAGACCGTTCGGTTGACCATCGCGAAGACGGTCTGCTCGCTGCAGCTCACTGTCATCGACGTGATCCAACGCGGCTCGCAGACTCGCTGCGTGACGTAGTCGTAGCTCGGTCGCTGCCAGCAGACGCGTTTGTGCAGCGTTCGGGGAACCTGAACGCGATGGCAGCGCTTGACCGTGTGACACGTCCCGCCGGTGTAGGCGCACTCGAGCTTCGGCTTGCAGACTTGGCGCTTGACGACGCTCCATTGTAGGCAGGTCTTGCCCTGAGGCGCGTTTTCGATCTGCGGGGCGAGGGGCCCCTGACCCTCGTCGTCGTTGCCGGGCTGCGGCGAATTTTGCGGCTCACCCGTCGAGGGGTTGACCGGCGATGGCTGGGGGCTCGACGGCCGCGTCGGATCGGGGCTCGGAGCGACGCCCGGCTGGCCGGTCTGCGACGGCCTACGAGGCGTGCCCGTTCCGTTATTGGTCGGCGCGGGCTGGATACTCGCATCGTCTTCCTGCCAAACCATGTCGGGTTCGATCACGACGGCATCCGGGCTTGGCGCAGGCGCTTGCACGACGTCGAGCTGAGGCGCGGGCTGAAGCGGCCGCTGAACCGCGTCGAGGCTAGGAGCGGGGCGATTGGGCGCCGGGTCCGAAGGCGGCGCGGTCTTGACAGGCGGAACGCTCTTGGTCTGCGGCGGGGCCTGACCCTTGTCGCAGGCCGTGGCAAGCCACGCGACGGCGACGCTGAGCACGACAGCCATAATCTTCTTTCGAAATTCCACCATCCCTCCTTCGCGTTCGCGGATTGGCCCAACGGCCGATGACCGCGGGACGAGCCGAACCGTTCGCCTCGTCCCCAGTTTCCGAGGACCTCAGATTACCATGTGTGGCGCTCGACGGAAACCCCGTCGGGGCCCGCCTTGCCCTGTCGCCTGTTTGCCCTATAATGGGCGATGGGGAGCATCATCGACGGGGCAGGTGAATCGATGGATCGGTCGCGCATTCTCGTGTCGTTTCTGGTGCTGTTCTTCGTCGCGCCGCACGCTGGCTGTTCCGGCGGGACGACGATCGGCGCCGACGCCGATGCCAAGGTGGTGAGCGATCCCTGGCCCCGCGGCACCTCCTGGACGATTCTGATCTACCAACACGCCGACAACAACCTCGAGCCCTTCATTCTGCAGGATCTCGGGGAGCTCGTCGGCGTCCACCCCTCACCGAACGTCGAGATCATCGTCCAGATCGATCGATCGCCCCTGCACTCCAGCGAGCCGATCGGGAGCATCGCCGATTTCACCACGGTCAAGCGCTTTCGTCTCACGGCGGTCGGGCTCGAAGAGCTCGCGGACCTCGGCGAGCTCAACAGCAGCGACGTCGGCACCCTCGCCGATTTCATCCACTGGGGGATCACGACCTACCCCGCCGATCGCTACGCGCTCTTCCTCGAGGACCACGGCGCGTCGTGGTCGGGGTTTGGCCAGGACGACACCTCCAACGGCGACAATCTGACGCTCGCCGAGCTCGAGAGCGCGATCGCGCAGGGGCTGCGGGACACGGGGCTGGAAAAATTCCATCTCGTCGGGTTCGACGCCTGCCTGATGAGCGGCTTCGAGGTCGCCAGCGCCATCTCCAGTGTCGCGCACTATCTGGTCGCGTCCCAAGATCTCGAGCCCGGCTCGGGCTGGAACTACGGCGCCCTCGCCGCGCTCACCGATCCGACGCGCACCCCCCTCGAGCTGGCCAGAGCGATTGTCGATGGCTTCAAGGCCCAATACGACCTGACGAAAGAGACCGAGTACACCCTCTCGATTCTCGACCTGAGCGAAATCAGCGGGCTGCGCGCCGCGATCGAGCGCTTCTCCGCATTCGCACGAGGCGTGATCAAACAGACGGCTCCCGCGATCGCGCTGCAGCTATCCAAGGTCGAGACCTACAACCAGACGCGAGACCCGGCACGCGCTTCCTACGTCGTCGATCTGCACCACCTGATGCGCCTCGTCGCCGAGTCCAGCCCGCTACTCGCCGAGGTGGCCGCCGATGTCCGCACGGCGGTCGAGGCGCTCGTCGCCTACGATGTCCGCGGGGTTTCGCGCCCCAATGGCCGCGGTCTCTCGATCTACTTTCCGCCGAAGCGCTACTACCGCGCCGACTACGATGTGATCGCAGGCACGTCGAGCTGGCGCGCCTTCATCCAGGCCTTCCACCAGACGATCGACGAGACGGCGACCGCTCCGATCTTCCTCAACCCCGACAAGCTCGCCTACCTCACCGAGAGCCCGGATCACGTCGAGATCCGCGGGCAGCTCGACGCGGCAACGGTCCGCGATGTCAGCTCGGTGGTCTTGACCTTCAGCATCTTCGCCGATGGGCCGGATCAATTCGTTCTCGGCGAGAAGCAGGCGACCCTGATCGGCGCGCAGGTCATCGTCGACTACGACTACTCGATCGTCGAGCTGACTCAGGGCGCGAGCCAGACCTACGGCTACTTCACCGAACAGCGCGACGCAGAGGGCAACACGACGATCGCGATCCCCTTCGACTACGGCCCCGACGACATCGACGTACAGTACGTCGAGTGGCGCCTGAAGTACGACCCAGCGGGGACGCTGAAGTCCTCCGAGTTCTATGGGTACAGCGAAACGGGCGTCGCCGCGCTCCAACCCGAAGCGGGTCAGCGCCTGTTTCCGACGTCGATCGTGATCGACGCAGAGGGAAACGGGCAGTCGCTGCAGACGGATGTCTCGTTCGACGCGGGCCAGCCGATCGCCGTGCGGCTCGCGACCTTGATGGAGCTGGGCGGCGGATACGAGGTGCTGCTGCTGTTGACCGCCGAGAACGCGAAGGGCGACCTCGATTTCGTCTCCAACAGCGTCACCCTCGATCCGCAGTGAGACCCGCAAAGGGCAACGGCGAGCCGAGCCCCGAGAGCAGCCGCTGCGAGCGGTCGCTGTAGATGTTCTGGTAGGGGGCGTCGATCGCCGAGGTGAGATGTCGGCGCGCCCGATCGTGCTCGCCCAGAATCAAGAAGGAGGCGCCCAGAAAAAAGTCGATCTCGAGGCGGCTGAAGAGCTCGTCGCGGCGCAATCGCGTGTGAAACCCAAAGCCGCGCCCGGGTTTGTCGTGCTTGTGTGCCTCGAACTCCTCGAGGAGCCGCAGCCCGCTGGCGCGCTCGCCCTGAAGCAGCCGCAGGTACGCGAGATAGAGCGGTCGCGAGGGCATCGCCCGCAGCCGATTCGACTTCTCGAAGTAGCGGTCGACGCTCTCAAGGTCGCGCCGCAACAGGAGCAGCGACTGGGCGTAGAGGGCGTAGTAGACCGACTCGAGGAGCGGGTCGAGGACCGCACGCTCGATCCGATCGAGCTCGTCGATCGCGCCGTCGAGGTCGCCCATCCGATAGAGGCAATTGGCGCGGTTGTAGCGAAGATTGTTGCGCAAGCGGGGTGAGCGCTCGTTCTCGAGCAGGCGCAGGTTCTCGTCGAGGTAGCGCTGCCAGGCGCCGCTGGTGAGATGGCGCAGCGGGCGATTGAGCGAGCGGAAGCGCCGCCAGCCGAGGACGATCAAGACCGTCCAGAACACCGCGACGCCGACCAGGAACTGTGTCCAAAACGAATCCACCGCGCGAGTGTACTCTCTGACCTCTCGAGAGACAATCCCAATCCCGATCGATCGTTTGGGGGCTGGCGAAAGCGCGGACCCGTCGCTATACTATCGATACCGGGCCGAGTTCGGCCGCTTTGCCGTCAAGGAGTCCTTCGATGAAGTCGTTTCGCACCGCGCGCTGGCCGAGCGCGATCCCACTGCTCGCGCTCGTCGCCCTCGCCTGGCTTCAAGCCTGCGCCGTCAAGTTCCAGTCCGATGCGTGTTCCACCGACGACGACTGCTTCCTCGACGAGATCTGTACCTCGGGGACCTGCCAGTCCCTCGAAGAGCTTCAAGGAAACGACCTACTGGGCGGCGATCCGAGCGTCACCCCCGCCTCGCTGATGGAGAATCCCGACAAGGGGCTTTCGGCGTCCCTGCGCTTCCGCGTCGACGGCGCCACACCGCGGGGCACCTTCGACTTTGGCTTCTGCACCAACGTCGCGCTCCATCGTGAAGAGGCGGACGGCCAGCAGATCTGCGACGGCGGTTTCCTCGTGCGCTTCTGGGTCAACGACGACGGGCAGACCTTCGACGTCACGATCTATCGGCATCAGGTCGGAACCGATTGGCTCACCGACGAGAAGACGCTGACCCTGGATCTGCGCACGATCTACACGATTCGGTTGCAACACGACAACCGCAGCTTCTACGCTCGCGTTCTCGACGAGGCGGGGACGATGATCGATGACTGGCAGTCGTCGTCGGACACGCTCACGCAATACAACGAGATCGTACTGATCAACTGGACCGAAGCGGACTTCGGCAAGCCCGAGTCCTGGATCACGCTGACGATGCAACAGCTGATCGTCCAGAGGGGACCACAGGTGATCATGAACGAGAGCTTCGCCGGCAAGCTGACCACCGATGGCCCGACGGCGTGGTGCGTCGTGATGCCGGGCTCGATGATGGTTCCCCAGACCGAGGCGATGCAGCTCACCTTCTCGACGCTGACTCAACAGGTGCTCTACGCTTGCATCTCCGATCGCTGTCCTCCCGATACGCTCGAGTGCTCGCGCTACCACGCGAAGCCCCCAGCCCCCTGAGCCAGCGCTTGACCAAACGACGCAGCGTAACCCAGCCAAAACGGAACAGGCCGACGCCCGCGAAGGCGCGCAACACCGCGCGGAACGCCAGAATCGAGATCGGACCGCCGACCGAGATCAGGTATTGTGGAACCCAGCGCTCGGGGTGAAATCGCGCCTTGAAACGGTAGAGGCCATCGAAATGATAGAACCCGCCGAGGTGGGCGTAGCACCAGGCGAGGGAGCGCCGCAGCAAGCGATGGCGGCCAGGGCTACCGTCGACGCCCGCCAGCGGGGAGAGGCCGAGGGTGACGTAGTGACAC
>JAGQJP010000652.1 GCA_020430585.1 Myxococcales bacterium
GGCCCGTTCATGCTACTCGACTTGTCCAACACGACGACCAGATTCCGGCGATTGCAGTCGACGGGTTGGGCAAACGCAACTGCGCTGCCGAGACACACTGCGAGACCTACCACGGTAGCGACGATTGTACGCTTCATAGACCAAACCTCGGATTTGTCTGTGCGGATTAGCCCGCGGCGATGGCGGATGGCGATCAAACGGAGTCGAGATCGATTCGATCCAAATCTCTCTGGAACTGCGGATCGTCGATCAGGTCGAAGATTCGCCCATCCTTGATCAGCAGTAGGTAGTTTTTCTCGAGGACGGCCTGAATTATTTTCGGCTCGAGCAAGAATTTCGCCTTCGGATTCTCTAAAATGCGGCGAAACGCCGGGTTCTCCGCTGCTTTTTGCATCGCCGTGCGATTCGAGGCGAGCAGCGCGATCTTGTAGATTGCGCGGAAGCGCGGCAGCTTCAGCCGCCCCGCGATGTTGCTCTCGCTCGCCAGGCGCGTGAGCATCGATGCCTCGGCCTCTTTGGCCAGAAGCGGTTGGGAGCGGCGCAGGGAGGGCAACGCGAAGACCAGGATCGTCAGCGCGAGGTAGGCCAGAAGGCCGCCTTTGAGGCCGCCCGCCAGCGCGCCGAGCCGTCGATCGATCTTCGAGAAGGTCTCCGATTTCTCGTCGATTCGCTTGAAGATCTGGGTGCCGACGACCGAGAGGACGATGTAGTAGGTCAACCCCAATAGCAGCGTCGCTCCCACGCGCAACAGGGCGTACGACGTCGAGACGTGCTGGCCCAGATAGCTCGCGGCATAGTGTCCCGAGGGCACGGCGAGCAGATAGGCAGCGACGATCGCCGCGATTCTCACGAGCTGTTTCGCGAGACCGCTGAAGAAACCCCAGATCGCCGCCAGCAGGATCAATCCAGCGGCGATGCCATCGATGATCATCGGCTCGACCTCCGTCTCCCGATTCGAGCGTACCGCTCGTGCGCCAAAAGGCAAGAATTTCGCGGTACATCGTTAGTTAGGAGGGGTATCGGAGAGCGCGCGCGGGGATCCGCGGCTACTTTTTGTCGCTAGAAGTGGATCTGAATGTTGACCTCGCCGCCGATCTGGTTCAGGAAGGCGGTCTCGGTCGGGATCCCGTTGATGAACTGCGACGAGTTGTCGATGTAGATCCCTTTGTAGAGCAGACGCCCGCCGAGCGCGATGAAGCGATTGAGGCGAATGTCGAGGCCGATTCCGACGTGGAATCCACCGCCCGAGAGCTCACGATGGCTCAGGTCGTTGCGGAAGAAGAAGTAGCCGCCGCCACCGATCTGAATGAACGGGTCGATTCGGCTGCCCCGCATCGGGAGGAAGAAGATCTTCGCGTCGAGGGTGATCGCCTGGAACATCCCCGTGCCGAGCGACGAGACCGGGGTCGTGCCGTTCGGCGCCTGGAGCGCGTGGAACGAGCCGTTGTACCCGAGCTCGAGCGCGGCGAAGCGGTGGAAGCGCCAACCGACGAAGAAGTTATAGCCACCGCCCGAGCGGATCAGCTGGGTCATCGTGTTCTTCGTGGTGATCACCCCGGTTCCGAAGCCGCCGATCCCGAAGTAGAAGCTGGTCTTCTCGTCGAGGTAGGGGCGACGATAGGGCTGGCGGTAATAGCGACGGCCCGGACGATAATAATAGGTGCGGGTGCGATAGACGCGGTAGCCACCGAGATCATCGCCGTCGAGGACGATCTCGACCCCGTCCTGAGCCTTCGTCTTCTTGTCGTTTTTCTTCACCGTATCGGCAGACGCCGTGGTCGACCCGAGGATCGGTGCGCTCCCCACGGCTACGGCGAGAAGCAGCAGATGTAGAATGGCGCGCTTCATACGAACTCCTTTTGGCGATGGTCCAGCCGCGTGTCGGGTTGGATTTGCATGAGCGTATCCGCAATTAATGATTCAACCGCGCCCCGTTGTCAACCGACTCGCCGATGATCTCATCGATGAAGCGATTGCGGGGCAACCACTCGATTTGCAAGCGGTAGCGGTCGCCCAACCGAGCGATCCAACGACTTGCCATCTCCTTTAGGGCGAGTAGATCGCCGCCGTTTTCCTCGATCGACGTAACTGTCATTTCGGGCATGTGGCAGGCCACGATCCACGAGAAGCTCTCGTGCTGCGGCCGCACGTTGAGGGAGAGCCCGTGGCTCGTCACACCCCGCGTGACGTGGAGCCCAATCGAGGCGATCTTGCGCCCCTCGATCCAGACCCCGGGATGCTCGGCGTCCCAGCTGGCGGCGTTGATGCCGAGCTCGGCGAGGGTCTCGATCGTGATCGTCGCCAGGCCGCAGACGAAGTCGCGGGTTCGAACCTTGAGCGCCCGCAAATCGAGGATTGGATAGACCACGAGTTGTCCGGGGGCGTGAACCGTCACGCCGCCGCCGCGATCACTGCGCACGACGGTGACGCCCTGCGCCTGTTGTGCCGATTCGGAGAGCAGCACGTCCAGCGGCGACGCCGAGCGCCCGAGGGTGATCGTCGGGGGGTACTCGATCGCCAGCACGGCGCCGTCGCAATCGCCAGCGATCACGCGTTGGCGGATGCGCTCCATCAGCGCGATCGACTCGGCGTAAGTCGGCCGCTCGAAATCGCTCCAGTACATCGTTCAAATCCCCAGGAACAGTCGCTTTCCAAAACTCTGCGCGAGTTGGCTGTCGAAGATCTTCTGCGCGGCGAGCTCGATGTTGTAGCGGATTCGATGAAAGGTGATCGTCCCGCGATCGGTGTCGTGGATCACGCAGCAGGCGCGGTTGTTGTAGTCGCGCGGCTGCCCGACGCTGCCCACGGTGACGATGTACTTCTTCCCCGACTCGATCGAGATCGTCGTTCCGTTGACGCGTTGGGCGCCCTCGGGGGTGATCACGAAAGAGTTGGTCAGGTGCGAGTGGCCGATGAAGGTGATCGGCACCAGATCGTCGAAGTGGTCCGCCAACTCGTCGGCCTGATCGACGCTGAAGATGTAGTCGAATTGCTCGGGATGCAGCGGTGATCCGTGACTGAGCAGTACGTCGTCGACCTGCTGGGTGTAGGGTAGCGAGCGCAGCCACTCGAGATTCGGCTCGGTCACCTGCTTGGTCGTCCAGTTGATCGCGTTCTTCGCCGCCTCGTAGTAGAAGGAATAATCCATCCGACCGGAGACGGCGGCGTCGTGATTACCGAGCACGGTGAACTCGGCGACCTCGCGCACCCGTGAGCAACACGCGTCGGGGTCCGCGCCGTAGCCGACGGTGTCACCGAGACAGAAATAGCGGTCGACGGCCGACACGTCAAAAAACTCGAGGACCGCGGTGAGCGCTTCGAGGTTGGCGTGCACGTCAGAGAAAATCGCGTAGCGCATCGAATCCGCCGAGAATTGATCAATTCTATGAAGAAGTTATGAAAGTATCGCTTTATCGCTGCCGATCGGTCAACGCAAAAGTGAATTCTACAGCTCTTCCAAAACGTTGAAGATGTTCGGGCCCTGTCGTCCAGATCCGTCATCGTCGCGGTCCCGCAGGTCTTCGGTCACCGTACCGCGCGCGTGCACGAGCCGCGAGACCTGCTCGGCGAAGGTCGCCCCACTGTTGAAGCGCTCCTTGCGGTGCTCGTCGATGGCGTCGGCGTAGAACTCTCGCAGTTGCCGATAGTTCCCGGTCTTCTCCGCCGCCGCCTCGCCGTGGAGGCGGATCATGAAGGCTAGCGTATCGACCATCCGACGCGAGGCGATCGTCTTCGATTTCATCGCCTTGGCCGCGGGCTTGCGGATCTCGATGCCGAGCTTGCCCAGGGCCCAGGCGAAGGCGAAATACTGATTGTTGCGCGCGCTCCCGAGCTCGTTGAGCAGCGGGCCGATCGCCTTTTGCGACTTGATCTCGCCGAGCACCATCGCCGCAGCCTGGGAGATGATCGGGTTGCGGCTCGAGAGCAGGCGCAACATCGCGTCCTCGGCTTTGGCTCCGTAGCCGGCGAACTCGGGGAAGAGGCTGACGATCTCGTCGTGGTCCATCAGCTCGCAGACGCTCGTCAACTCGGTCAAGTGCGATGCGTCGCGGAGGCGAGCGAGGGCG
Source organism: Myxococcales bacterium (assembly GCA_020430585.1). Classification (GTDB taxonomy): domain Bacteria; phylum Myxococcota_A; class UBA9042; order JAGQJP01; family JAGQJP01; genus JAGQJP01. The sequence goes on from JAGQJP010000652.1 coordinate 4,068, forward strand.
ATCGCCGCGTCTTTGCGGTGCTCCGGGTAGCGCAGGAAGTCGAGCAGCTCTTTCGCCGAGAGCTGAGAAAAGTCTTCGTACACTTCGGCTTCGACGTTGTCGGCGAGCTCAATCGCGTCGCTCTCGTGCCCTTGGTTCTGCGACTTGCGCTGGAAGTCGCGCAACGACTTCTTCGCTAGCTGTTCGATCTGCGGATCAGGCGCCACTTGGTGCTCGTCGCAGTCCTGAAGCAACGCTTGCCAGTTGTCCCAGATCTCCTCTTCGGTCAGGTCGTTGGTGCGGATGTTGAGGCAGACCTCGGCGAAGTTCGCCAGCGACCCGTGGACGATCTCTTTCGGGCTCGTGGCGAGCTCGAAGCTGACGGCCTTCTCTTTGAGCCGCTCGGGCAGCGAGAGACCGAAATGGAAGGCGCGTTCGAGGAAGCGGCGCAAGAGGCGGTTGAACTGCGACAGCGGGTGCGACTTCTTCAACGTCAGGTAGCGAAAGTTTTCCGGCTCGCTCCAGAAGTCGAGCACCCCGAGAGCCGTCTTCACGCTCGCCGGGCTGTCGGCGTTGTTTGCCGAGGGATCCTTGAAGGCCTCTCCGTGGAACGGGTGAGCGAGCTTGCCGTCGCGTTCGGGGTCTTTCTTCCAGCTCTCGACGGCGGCGGCAAAATCGCGCGTCGAGCTGTTGAGATTGCGCGTGTAGCCGCTCGCATCATCGAGGGCGAGGCGCGCGTTCTCCTCGAGCGGCGCGCTCAGGCGCTCTCGCTGCAGCGCCTTGTCGTGATTGGAGACGAGCTCGACCTCGAAGCGGAATCTCTGCGCGAGACTGCGCAGGAAGGCCGCGTCCGCTCCATTCTCGACGTCCAGCGGTAGGTCGAAGGAGAGCTGATCGTCCCGCACTCCGATCGTGACGAGCCCATACGTCGGCGTCGAGTGCGCCTGGATCACCGCGCGCGGCTCGCTCAGCCGCAGCGACGTCTTGCCGTGAAAATGCAGGCGAAAGAGTTGCTCCTTCAGCGCCAGCTCGACCCGAAATGACCCGCTCTCGAACTGGCGGACACCCTCGGCGGCGGAGCTCGCCGCGACCGCGCTCTGGGACTTGGCCGGCGGCGCCGTGCCGGTGTCGTCGTCGGCCTCGCCCTTGGGCGTCGCTTCGGATGCCGTCGCCGCGCTCGCTGCGGCGTGCGTTGCCTCGGTGCTCGCGGTCGCGACCTCCGCTTCGCCGCGCGAGGCCTCTACCTCGGCCTGCTCCAACAGCGAGGCGACGTCGCTCGGGCTCGCGTCGACCACGCCCTCCGGGGCGGCGGGCGGCACGAGCTCTGCGGCGTTCGGTTGGGTTCCCGCTTCGTGGCGCGCGAGCTCATCGTCATCGTGAACGATCTCGACGATCTGAATCGACGCCTCCTCCTCTTCCAGCTCCATTTCGTCGAGCTCCTCGAAGGAGATCACCTCGGTGACGTCGCGATTCGGCTCGACGTCGTCATCGTCGCTGTCGTTCTCGCTCGCCGCCGGGGTGGCTTCGGGCGGTCCCGCGGCGTCGCTCGGCGCGACGTCCCAGCCGTCGTCGAGGCCGACGAGCTCTTCTTCGAGTCGCAGCGGGTCGCTCGTCGCGGGCGGGCCTTCGCTGGTCGTGGGCGCCGCCAGCTCGTTGGCTTTTGCGCCGGGCGCCTCGGTCGCGCGGCTCTTGGCCGCTGCCTGTGCCTCTTTCTCGCCGGTTTCCGTCGCGCGGAGTGCGGCTTTGGGTTCGCTGGTCTCGGTCGTCGTCTCGGGCGCCGACCGCTTTGCGAGCGGCGGATCCATCGGCGCCGCCAAGAGCTCGGCAAGCTCTTCGTCGAGCGTGGCGCTCGCGTTGTCGTCGTCGAGCTTCGCGTCGTTGGCGGTATCGGACTCGACGAACGGGACGCTCTTGACGGGCGGCGTCGCGAGATCGCGGGGGGACGCCTTCGGCTGTTCCGCGGATGATGAGCCCTTGCTCACCGACGCGAGCGATTGGTAGGTCTCGATCACCCGCTCGCGCTCTTGCAGCTGGCGCTCGCGCTCCTCGAGCGCCGCGGCCTGCTGGCTCGCCGCGCGCTGCCGTTCGTCGAGCGAATGGCTACGGGAGTCGAGGGCTTGTTTCAACGTATCGAGCTTCTCGACGACCAACTTGAGCTTGCTGCGCTGCTCCTCGAGGTCGGCCTTGGTGAGCTCGATCTCGCGACGCTCTGCGGCGAGTGCGTCTCGCTCGCTCGCCACGCGCGCTCGGCTCTCGTCGAGCTCTTTTTCTGCGGTCGAGCGGCTCTCGGCGAGGGCGGTGCGTTCGCGCTGGCGCTGCTCTTCGATCGCTGCCAGCTGCTCGGCTCTGAGCTTCTCGAAGGCCTCCTTCTCCTCGCTCAGGGCGACGCGGCTGTCTTGCTCGCGGGCGCTGAGGTCGGCCAGCTTCTGTTGCGACTCGGACTCGGTCTTCTTCGAGAGCGCTTCGATCTGTTTGCGCTTTTCGGCGAGCTCCCGCTCGGCGTCTTCGGTTTGTTGGCGCAGCGCGTCGCGTTCGGCGCGGATCTCGTCGTGCTGTGCGCTCCGCGCGCTGTCGAGCTCGGCCTGTTTGCGCTTGAGCTCGGCCTCGCGTTCGAGCAGCTCGCTCTCCTTTTTCTGGTTCGCGATCATCACCTCGGATTGACGCGAATGGATCTGGCTCTTCTCCCCCGAGAGCGAGGTCTCGAGCTGTTTGAGCTCGTCTTCGCGTTTCTCGAGCTGCTTTTGCAACCGCTCGAGTCGCTCGAGCTCCCCCGCCATTTTCTGGCGGTGTGAGTCGGCCGCCGCCGCCTCGTCGAGATCGCCGAGCAGCCCGGGAATCCCCTCTGCGCCGACGATCGTCCGCGGCGTGAGGGCGTACGGCGGAATCGGTTGCTTCGTCTCGCGCGCGAGCGCCTGGAAATAGGCCTCGAGCGACGCGAGCAGCTCGTGTTGGTTCGCTTGAGAAAAGACCCACAACAGCAGATTTCGTTTCGGAAAATGCACGAGAACGGGCACGTCGACCCGCCGCTCGGTCTCTCCGTCGGGCAACGTGACGCGGTTCAAGGTGCCGTCGATCAACTGGCTGAGCAGATTCGGATCTTTGTCAGCGTTGATCCGTGTGGTTACGGATGCACCGTAGAGTGTGCCACCCGGTCCCGCGACGTGGACCTCCGATTGGTGCGTGTTGCCCAAGCCACCGAGAAATCGCTCTGTGCGGCCGTTGTTCCGTTCCATCGAGACCTCGATTCGGTTGTGAGACGGCAGAGTTGTACCACAGCGCGGGCGCGCTTTCAATCGGTAAGCGGAGGTGTACGCGATCGATTCGTCCCGGCTCCGCGGCGTCGCGAGGGCCAGCTTGACTTCGAGCGGGGCTCTGGCTACCATTCTCCTCGATTTCGACACGCGATGACGCGTCGATCGGCGACGCGATGAGGTGGAGCTTTGCGAAGAACGACCTCGACTCGGAGATGGTGCGCTGTCCTGCTGTTGGCGATCGGCACGTGTTGGCTCTCGAGCTGTCAGACCACGCATTTCTACGAGCGGCGGCGTCTCGCGGACGGATGCATGCAGTTCGATGCCAACGGCCGCCTGGCGTACATCCGAAGCAAAATCGAGGCGGCCCGCGAAGGCAGCCTCGGCGGCTTCGGCGCTGGAACCGCTGGCGGTTGCGGCTGTCAATAGATGCGCGGTCTCTGCAATAGAGCCGGGACCCTCACGGTCGCCGCGGTGCTGCTCGCGATCACCGCGAACCTGGCGCCGCGCACCGCTCGCGCCGCTGGCGGTGAGAATCGCGTCTCCCTCGACCTCTTCGTCTTCGATCAGAACGACCAATCGACGGACCATCTTCGTCGCCAGGGCTTCATCTATGGCGCGGGGGGCGTCGATTTCAGCGTTCGGGCGAGCGAGTTGGTCGTGGTGCGCGGTGCGACGACCATCGCGTACATCAAGGGAAGCGGCAAACCCGAGCTGCCTTCCTCGATTACCAACGCTTCGGTCACCTCGGCCTCTCCCGACACCGTGACCTGGGACATCGTCATCGGTCTGGACATCCGCAAGCCCGGCAGCCGCTGGCAGTTCAGCCCGGGCGTCTACTATCACCACCAATTCGGTTGGGCTGTCCCGGGTCTGGACATGTCGCTACGCGGCGAGTTCTTCGGCGGCGACGGCGTGTTGACGCTGAACTATGCGATCCGCGGCGCAATCCGTGGTGGCGACTTCTGGGATGGCAACTGGCGTGGCTTTCACTATCTGCTGAGCAACAATCTCCAGATCGGTTGGACCCAGACGCTCTCGCCGAGTTGGATCACCGCTGTCAGCGTGCAGTACGCACGACAGGACGGTCAGACGATCGGGTACTTCAACTACGTCGTGCTCGTCGACGCGAACGGAACGCCGATCAAGCTCACCGACGAGCGGCTTCCGACCCAGCGCAATCGCGTCCAGGTCAATTTGCGGGTGCGTTACTCGCCCAAGCTCGGATTGGCCTTTGGTCTGGACCTCAGCGGGTACATCGACGACTGGAGCATCCGTCACGCGGCGATTCAAGGCAGCCTCGAGGTTCCTCTCGCCCAGTGGCTACGCTTTCGCTTCTGGTATCGCTTCGCCGCGCAGCATCGGACGCGGTTTTTTCGGCTCTCTCCCCTCGCGGAGACCCGCTATCAAACGCAAGACAGCGACCTCGACAGCTTCACGATGCACAGCGCGGGGATGCTGTTGCACTTCTCGTTGACGAAGACCCGTCGGCCGCACTGGGCGATTCGCCTCGGGTCCCTCGGCTTCTACCGCAGCGATGGAATCGCGGCGCTCGGGGGCAGCATCGGATTGGTGGCATCATGGTGATCACTCGACGACAACGAACACCTTCATCTGTGGCCCTGCGACAGGCGGTCGTGCGGCTGTGCGCGGCGTCGATGGGACTGCTGCTACTCGTTTGTCCGGCGAGACCGCTCGTCGCGGCGTCGCCGACCCGATCCCTCGGGTGGGCGAGCGCGCCTCTGACGGTCCGCACGCTCTCGGGTTCGCAGGCTCCCTGGCGGGCGCAGATCGCGGGGACCAAGCGCACACTGATCGTCTTCATGACCATCTGGTGCAAGGCCTGCGCGCGGAAGCAGGCGGACGTCGTCCGTTGGGCGCGGCGCTCGCAGAAGACGACCCGCACGCTCTTCGTCTTCAGTGGCAGTCCGCTGGCCGAGGTGGCTCGCCTCGTGCGCGAGCGCGGAATTCCCCTCGACGTGATTTCGGTGCTCGTCGACCGCGACGGAAGCGTCGCCCAGCGCTATCGGATCACCGAGACGCCGACCTACCTGCTCTTCACACCGAGCCGCCCGATCCCCGCTTCCTACGCCAAGATCGCGAGTATTCCCCGTGGCTAGGCGGCGTCGTTGGGCGACGCTCGTCGGCATCTGCGCTCTGGTGTCGTTGGAGGCGCACGGGGGGCCGCGTCGCGACGGCCCCGTCGCCCCGCTGGTCGAAGTACGCGACAGCGGGCGCGAGCTGGGGACGCCGTACGACGTCGTGATCGTCACCAGCACCAAGGACGAAGCGCGCGCCCGCGCCGCGCTGCGCGAGTTGCGCGTTTTCGTGCGCGGCCTCGAGCGGCGCTTCTCGGAGTGGATGCCCGACAGCGAGATCTCCAGGATCAACCGCGACGCGGGGCGCGGCTGGGTCGCCATCGCCCCGGACATGGCCAAGCTGCTGCGCGGGGCTCTGCACGTCAGCCGCGTGACCGATGGCGCCTTCGACGTCAGCTGGGCCCCGCTCGGCGCGCTCTACGACCGCGCTCGGCGGAATGGGCGGTTGCCCGGGCCCGCCGCGATTCGACGCTACCTTCAACGAGTCGGCTGGCGCGGGGTTCGCCTGGAGAAGCAGAGGATCCGCTTCGCGCGACGCGGGATGAAGCTCGGCATCGCAGGGGTCGCCAAGGGCTGGATCATCGACGCCCTCTTCGGCAAGCTCGCCGGCCAGCGTTTTCGCAACGTGATCATCAACATCGGCGGTGACTTGCGCACATCGGGCCGCGACCGATGGGGTCGCGAGCCGCGCTTCGTGATCGCCGACCCCTACCGCAAGGGGCGCTTCGTCGCCAGCCTGACGATCTCGAACGTGGCGATCGCCACCTCGGGAAACTATCTTCGCTACCGCATGATCGGGGGACGTCGCGTCGGCCACATCGTCGACCCGCGGAGCGGACGCACTCCGCTCTTCGACGGGTCGGTCACCGTCCTGACACGGGACGCGGCGATGGCCGACGCATTGGCCACCGCTCTGTACGTGATGGGACCTGCGCGCGGGCTCGCCTTCGCCAAGCGAATCCGTGGGCTCGATGTGATCTTCGTGACGCGCCAGGGCGTGCAAACGTCGCTGAAACCGGGGCGGCTGCGCTGAGGTTGCCGCGTGGCCACGGCGTTGATGCCGCATCGCGGTTGCGCCGAGGTTCCGTCGAGAGTCCGAGCGTGTGGTGCGATGCGACGGCGGCGGGGATCGGTCAGGGCTTGCGTCGCAGCGGGATCAGGGCGAACAGAGCGACAAACAGCAGGGCCAAGGGCGCGGTGGGGCTGCCGCTCGGCGCGCTCTGACAGCCTTTCGAGCCGCCGCCGGAGGGCGTCGTGTCGGTCCCACCGTTGGTTGCGTCGGGGTCGCCGTTGGTCGCGTCGTTGGTCGTCTGTCCGCTCGGGATCGGCGCTGGCTGGCCGTTCGAGAGGAAGCAGCCGCCGAGGTTGTTGTAGACGGGGGTACAGGATTCACCTGCCTGGCAGTTCTGCTTGTCGGCGAGGCAGGGGACGAGACAGACCTTCGTGCCCGTCCCCGGATCTTCGCAGAAGAGGCTGCTGCACTCGTCGTCGCCGAGGCAGAACGCGCCGACGTCCTTGCTTCCGGTCAGCTCGCAGCTACCGTTGGGCGAGCCCTTCTCCGCCCGCTTGCAGCGACGTGGCAGCTCGCAGGCGTACGGGTTGGTGATGTCGCAGAAGTCGCTGCAGACCCCGCCCGCGCAGACGCCGCTCTTGCACTCGCCCGACGCGGTGCAGCTACCACCGTTGTCGACACAGGCGATCCGCTGTCCCGTGACGCAGATGCTGCCGACTTGAGAGCCGAGGCACTCCATTCCACAGGGACAATCCGCCGTCGTCGTGCAGTTCGCGCTGCAGAAAGCGTTCGACTCGGCTTCGAGGCGCACGCAGAGGTTCGAGACGCAGTCGTCTGGGGCGGCACAGGGCCCTCCCGTCCCGTTTTTCTGCGGTGGATTGGTGCTGCTCGTCGGTAGGCAGGCGCCGCCGCTCGAATCGAGGAAGCCTGCGCACTCTTCGTTCGAGCCGCAAGCGGGGTTCTTCGGATCGCAGCCCTGGCGGCAGAAGAACTGGCTCGAATTCGCGTCACCCGCGCAGACGCCGCTCTCGCACTCGTCCCCGCTTTGGCAGGCGTCGCCGTTCTTCTTCTTCGTCGTCGGCTGATTCGGTGGATCGCCAGGGATGCAGGCGCCACCCGAGCCCGACTGCAGCGTGGCGCAGTATGTGCCGTTGGGGCAGTTCGGCGCGCCCGGGTTGCATTTTTGGCGGCACTGGCTGTCGCTCGAGGTCGTGCCGACGCAGAGACCGCTCTGGCACTCACCCGAGTAGCTACAGGACTCGCCGTTCGCTTTCGGCTTTGGCGGCTCGGGCGCCTGTCCAGGGATGCAGACGCCGCCGCTCGCGTTCGAGAACGCGGCGCAGTAGTAGCCGCTCGGGCAGTCGTCGTTGGTCGGCTCACAATTGCGTGTGCAGATGTTGGTGGTCTGGAGCTGTTGGCAGAAGAGCTCAGGCTTGCAGTCGTACTGGCCCGAGACGCAGCTCCCACCCAGGTCTTTGTTGGCCGAGGGGATCACGTAGGTGATCTCGCTGCAGACGCTGTTCTTGCAGAGGTAGCGCGCGAGGTACTTCTCTTCGTTCCCGTCGTCGGTGATCACGTAGGGACACTGCGAGTCGCTGCTGCAGCTGTACGTGCTGCCTTGGGGGTAGAGAAAACAGGCGCCGCGCTGGTCACTGTCTTTCAGCACTCGGGTGATCTTCCACTGGGTGGGCGACGCCGAGGGCGCCATCACGGGCGGCGTCTGCGGGTCGTAGCCGCCGAGCTCGTGCTGCAGACCGAAGTAGTGACCGATCTCGTGGGTCGCGATCGAGAGCACGTCATTTTTCTGGTTGTTCGTCCCGGGGTTGGTCGTCCAGCTGGTCTGGCCGTTGAAGCCGATGTCCGCCTCGTCGATCTTGCCGTCTGGGACACCGAAGATCGGCACCGTGATCCCGAGGACATAGGGGCCGTAGATCCAGTTCGAGACCCAGCCGATCTCGTTCTTGTCGTTCGGCTGTTTCCGATAGTAGGCGCCGTTCTGCTGCGTGACGGCGATCATCGAGTCGTTGGCGTCGACGCTCTTGCCCTCGCTGAAGAAGGTCAACGACGAACAGCTCACCGCCTCCCAGTTTTTGAAGGCGGTCAGGATCGCCTGCAGGTCCGATCCGTCGGTGATCCCCGAGAAGCCCTTCTGGTCGAGGTTATAGGGAACCTTGTTCGTCGACCAACGGACGGGGTTGGTGCTGTTTGGCGCCCAGTTGATCACGTTGCCTCGGCTCGGGATCGGCGCGCTGGCCAACACGAAGGCGAGGGCGAAGGCGATCGGTGCGGCGACAGACGAGACGCGGGTGAAGCGGGTCATGCTCGGCTCCTTGGCGTTACTGCCGCTCGAGGGCGAGGCGGCGGACCGTCTCGACGAATTGAGCATACGGCGTCGGCTGCGCGAGGAGCGGACGCGGTTCGCGGATGCGGTGCGTCGGATCGACGACGGAGAGCCCGTGGACCCGTTGACGCACCATCAGCGCCCCATTCGCACCGCTGCGCGTCACGTCGAAGCGACCGAAGGCGAGGGCGTTGACGACGAAGGGCCCGCCTTTGGTATTGCGCCAGAGAAACAGGATCACGCGCTCTCCCACGCGAAAGCTGGGGTTTCCCGCGATTCGGCGCGCGTAGCGGCCGAGCGTGCCACCGACCTGGGTCAGGCGGAACGACGGTTTGCTCAGCACGCCTTTGAGCACGCGCTGCACGCGAAAGGTCGTGTCGGTGTAGATGTCCTTCGCGTTTTGGCGGGCGTAGACGTTCACGCGCTGGACCGTCGCGTCGATGATCAGCGGCGAGGTCTGCGCCAGCCCGCGCAGGGTCACGCCGCGAACGACCGTCGCGTGGCCGATCCCGGGTGCGATGCAAAGGAGCAACGCGAAGGCGAGTAACGTGGTGTTTCGTCGATCGATCATGGTCATGCTCGGCCTCGTGGGCCCCTCTCCCGATTGGACACGGTAAATCGAAATGACACTTGTAGCACAATTGGCGCAAGGTTGCGACCAAAACCGCCACGGACCCTTGACGGGCATCCACGATCGCGTAAGCTGAGCTTTTTGCACCAATGGCACGCGTGCCAATGGGAGGAGCGCGATGAAATATCGATTTTTGGGCCACACCGGCCTTCGTGTCTCCGAGCTCTGTCTCGGCTGTATGACCTTCGGCACGGGCTTCTACGGGATCGGACAGGTCGACCAGGCGGGAGCTGATCGGCTCGTCGGGCGGGCGATCGAGGGGGGGATCAACTTCTTCGACACCGCGGACGTCTACTCGCGCGGCGAGTCGGAGACGATTCTGGCGCAGAGCTTGACGAACGTCGGCGCGTCGCGCGCGTCGGTCGTGATCGCCACCAAGGTGCGCGGGCCGATGAGTGACGGCGCGGCGACGGGAAAGGGCGATCTGAACAACGTCGGCCTCTCGCGCAAGCACATCTTCGAGTCTTGTGACGCGAGCCTGGCGCGCCTCGGCACCGACTACATCGATCTCTATCAAGTCCACGGTTGGGACCAGATGACGCCGCTCGACGAGACGATGCGCGCCCTCGACGACCTGGTGCGCCAGGGGAAAGTGCGCTATATCGGATGCTCGAACTATGCTGCGTGGCAGGTGGCGAAGGCCAACGGTATCGCCGCGGCCTTCGACGGTGCGCGCTTCGTCTCGCACCAAGCGTTCTACACGATGATTTCTCGGGATCTCGAGGAGGAGATCATCCCGATGTGCCTCTCCGAGGGGCTCGGTGTGATGGTCTGGTCGCCCCTGGCGGGCGGGTTCCTGACGGGCAAGTTCCGTCGCGATGCGGAGAATCCCGAAAACTCGCGACGTTCGGGCTTCGACTTTCCGCCGATCGATAAGGAGCTCGGCTACGACGTCGTCGAACGTCTCGACGAGCTCGCCGCCGAGAAGGGTGCGACGGTGGCCCAGCTCGCCATCGCCTGGTTGCTTCAGCAGAAGGGGATCGCCACGGTGATCATCGGCGCCAAGAAGATGGGGCAGCTCGAGGACAACCTCGGTGCCGTCGACGTCTCGTTCAGCGTCGCGGAGCTGCAAGAGATCCACCAGGTGACCCGCCTCTCACCACGCTATCCACACTGGATGATCGAGCGGATGCGTCGCCTCTGAGGCGCGGCACACGCTGGCGAAGCGGAAGCCTCCCGTCGCCGCGCCTCGATCCGTCGCCGCGCCTCGATCCGTCGTGGCGGCCTCGATCCGTCGCGGCCACCGACCGCGGCCACGCTAGAAGATGAAATCGGTCGAGAGGAACGACGACCTGTGCTCGCGCGTGATCGAGCGCAACAGCGAGCGGTTGAGCTCGTTGTCCTTGGCGGCGACGAGGGTGCGGATCGTGAAGACGCGCAGCGCGTCCGAGACCGAGAGGGTGCCCTCTGCCGAGGATTTGCGCCCCGTGAAGGGGAAGGTGTCGGGACCGCGCTGGCACTGGCTGTTGATGTTCAGGCGACAGACCTGGTTCACCAGCGGGTCGATCAGGTGCGCCAACTTCTCGGGATCGCTCGAGAAAAGGCTAGCCTGTTGACCATACTGAGAGCCGACGACGTAGCGCACGGGCTCGTCGGGGTCGGCGAAAGGGACGATCGGTACGATCGGCCCGAACTGCTCTTCGTGGTAAAGCGCCATCTCGGGCGTCACGGGGAAGACCACGGCGGGCGCGAATACGCTACCATCGGACTCGCCGCCGCCCTCGTTCACGATCCGTGCGCCCTTCGACAGGGCGTCGTCGACCAGGGCGCGTAGCCGCGCGGTCTTGCCCGGTTCGGGGAGCGGCGTGACGGCGACACCGTCGTCCCAGGGCAGGCCAACGCGTCGCTCGGCAACGGCGGCGGCAAAGCGCGCGACGAAGGCCTCGGCGATCGACTCGTGGACGAAGAGCAGCTTGAGCGCCGTGCAGCGCTGTCCATTGAAGGAGAGGCTGCCCAGCAGGCACTCGTTCACCGCCAACTCGACGTCGGCGTCGCCCAGCACGATCGCCGGGTTCTTCGCGTCCAGGCCCAACACACAGCGCAGCTGGTGAGGTTTCGGATGCTGCGCCTTGAGGATGTCGGCGACGCGCGAGGTGCCGATGAACGCGAGGACGTCGATCTCTCCCGAGCGCATCAGCGGCGAGATGATCGTCTTGCCGTCCCCGTAGACCGTGTTGACCACCCCCGCCGGGAAGGCGTCGCCAAAGGCGGCGAGCAACGGGCCGAAGAGCAGCACGCCGAGCTTCGGCGGCTTGAAGACGACGACGTTGCCCATCACGAGAGCCGGGATCAGCGTCGTGAAGGTCTCGTTCAGAGGATAGTTGAAGGGGCCCATGCAGAGCACGACGCCGAGGGGAGCACGCCGAATCTGGGCGAAGATGCCCGAGGCGACCTCGAAGCGCGAGGAGGCGCGGTCGAGCGTCTTGACCGCGTCGATCGTGTCCCGGATGTACTCGACGGTGCGATCGAACTCCTTCTCCGAATCCTTGCGCGACTTGCCGATCTCCCACATCAAGAGTCGCACCACCCGTTCCCGCTCGTCGACCATCGCGTGGGTGAAGCGTTCGAGGCAGGCGAGCCGCTCGCCGATCGGCATCGTCGGCCACTCGCCGCGACCGCTGTCCCAGGCGGAGACCGCCGCCGAGAGAGCGCTCATCGCGGCGTCGCCATCGAGCGACGGAATCGAGCCGATCCGAGTCGGCGTCGCCGCGCCCTCGGCGTCTCGCAGATAGATCGGCGAGAGCACGTCCTCTTGCTGACCGTCCCAACGGCGCAACACGCCGTCGATCAGATACTCCCGCTGCTCGATCGGGAAGGCGAGCTGCGCGCGCTCCGGAATCTCGTCGGCGCGGGGAAAACGAAAGCTGTCTCGCAGATGGCTCATCGCATCTCCTCTGATGGCACGCGTGGGGCCATCGCGTTGTGGCTCGGAGTGAGTGCGGCTCAGGTCCACCAGGCGTAGAGGCTCTGCTCGTCGACTTCGTACTGCGTCGCCTCGCCGCAGAGCTCTTCGAACGCCTCTTTGAGCTCGTCGCGTCGCTCCTCGTCGACCTCGTCGAGGTCGCAATAGAGACCCTCGAGGTGGATCCGATAGTCGTCGCGGTCGATCGACACCGCGTATCCGTGGGCCGTCACCTCGGGCCATTGCTCCATGAACTCGTAGAATTCCAGCGTCGACGGTGCCTCGTTCTGGCGCGCCTCGGGATCGATGAATTGCTCCTCGAGAAGCTGGGTCAGCTCGTCGAAGGTCAGATCCTCGAAGTGCATGATCCCGCCGTCGTCGCGCTCGCGCTCGACGATGCCGAGAATCTCGCGACGTCGCGTGTCGTCTTGATTCAGGGCGAGGCCCATGCCGAAGCGGAAATGGTGGATCTTCGTGGCGATCGCTTCGACGTCGGGGCCGCCGATCGTCTCCAGGGCGAGGGCCAAGGGGTCGCGCATCGCCCGCACGGGCGGCTCGAGGAAGAGCTCCACCAAGCGCGGAGCGGCGCTGTGGATCGCCCGCCGCTGGATGAAGACGATCACCTGGTAGGCGCGGCGATAGGTCGCATCGCAGGCCTCGAGCTCGGCCTCGACGGCGCTCGGGTCGTCGATCGCAGCGTAACTCTCGGGGCCGAAGAGCTCGGGGTCCTCCAGCAGGGCGACGAGGCGCTGATCGATCTGGGGATGCGCCGAGCGGGCCACCGCCTCTTCTTGGGCGAGGCCCATCGCATCGAGGGTATCGCGGAGCTCGAGTAGTAGGCGTAGCGCCCGCTCGCTTCGAAAGTACGCCATCGAACGCATCGCCGCTTCGCGCACGAAGGACGATGGGTCTTCGAGCAGCTGGAAGGCGATCGGCTCACTCTCGACGGGGAAGAGGCTGGCCAAGAGCTCGATTCCCTGGACGCGCAGCCGCCTATCGGCACGTGAGAGCGCGCCTTCGAGTTGCTGGGCGCTTCCGAAGGTCTCGGCAACGGTACCCGCGTGATGCAGTGCGACGACCTGCGTCGCCGCGGCGAAGAGATCGTCGCTGTCGACCTCGGCGAGTCGCGCCAAGACCTGCTGTTGCAGCGGGGCCTCGTCGATCCGACCGAGCCCCAACGAGCGGGCGTAGCGAAAGAACGCGTCGCGATCGATGTTCGGATCGTTCGCCCGCGCCAGCAGCCAGGATGAAATCATCGAGATCGTTCCCGTGTGGGGGCGAAAAAGCTCGGCGAGCTCGTCGTGCTCGACCAGCTCGATCTCGTGGTCTCCGCCGATCGTGACCTGGACGCCGAAGCCGAGCGGCGCCATCAGCGCGCAGAGCTCGCCTCGCCCACCAACCTGTCCGCAGAGTCGGCAAGCGGTCGCCAGTGGCTCGTGCCAACGAACGATCGCCTCCTCGCCGACGAGGGCGCCGACGAGGGTCAAGACGACGCCGTCGCGCTGCAGCTCGACGAAGGAGTTGCCGTCGATCCCCTCGACCTCGCCGAGTCGCCCGACCAGCTCTTCGACACGACTGGCGATCGGCGCGGCGTCGCCGTTGAAGATCGGCTCCCCCTCCAGCCAGGCGAAGGCGCTGCGATCGAGCTCGAGCCCGCGCCAGGCTCGATACCCCGACTCGTCGAGGGCGATGTTGGCGATCAGGAACAGTTGCGGATCCACGTTGCTCCCCCCGTGGGTGATTGGGTCTTTCAGGCGCAGTCTAACAAGAGTAGTCGGCTCTCGAAAGAGGAATCTGGGCGACGTGTCGGGGGCGCTCGGGAGCGGCCGATTCGGCGGGCGAGAAACTTCTACGCGATCCTACGAGCCTAGGATTGACCACACCGCTTCCATGTGCTACCTCTAGATGGCCATTTTGTCCAAGGGTACTGCGCCAATGAAGTTTGCTTTGAGATTCGCCGCGATCGGGATCGCTCTCGCTCTTTGCTCGCCCTCATGCGTGGTTCAGCGCGAGAATCCGAAGATCGAAGGCCAGACCATCCGCGTCACCTTCTTGCACACCACCGACATCCACTCCCGCTTGATCCCCTACGACATGATTCCGCTCGCCACCGACCAGCGACTCGGGCTGCTGATCGAGAACAAGCCCTACGGCGGGATCGCGAAGCTGGCGTATCTGATGAAGCGCGAGCGCTCTCGCTCGAGCCGTGTGGTGCACATCGACAGCGGCGACTGTTTTCAGGGCGCGCCGATCTTCAACGCCTTCCTCGGCGAGATCGAAATCCGCTCGATGAGCCAGCTCGGTCCCGATGCGGTGGTGATCGGAAACCACGAGTTCGACGAGGGGCTCTCGAATCTGGTCAAGCAGTATCAGAAGTGGGGGAACTACCCGCTCTTGGCGGCGAACTACGACTACTACGACGACAACCCGCTGAAGGTCGCCTCCAAGCCCTTCACGATCATCAACAAAGACGGCTTCAAGATCGGCGTGATCGGAATCGCCAACTTCTCGTCGATCTCGTCGATCACCGACATCGGCAACTCGCTCAAGATCTGGCCCCTCGAGATCAAAGAGACGGTGCAGGATTACATCGATATCCTGCGGCCCCAGGTCGACCTGATCATCGCCACGTCCCACGCGGGGCTCGGCGAAGACGAAGAGACGATTCAACAGACCCGCGGGCTCGACGCGGTGCTCGGCGGGCATCTGCACATCGTCCTGATGCCCCCCAAGGTGATCAAGGACCTCGACGGCCGGGACGTGATCTTGTCGCACTCTGGGGCGTTCGCCAAATATCTCGGGCGCCTCGACGTGGTGGTTCGCGATGGCGAGATCATCCAGCACAAGTACCAGCTCTTCCCGATCGACAAGAGCGTCCCCGAAGACCCGCAAATGATGGAGCTGATCGAGCCCTATCGGCTCGTCTTGAACCAGAAGATCGACCTGCGCAGCGTCTTCGGCTACAGCTCGAAGCGGATTCCGCGCTTCGGCTTCAACGGCGGCGACTCGGACCTCGGGAACTTCGTCGCCGAGGCGATCCGCCAGCTGGCGCGGGCGGACTTCGCGATCACGAACAGCCTCGGGATTCGCACCGACTTCAACCAGGGGCCGCTGACCCTCGATCAGCTGTTCAACGTCTTCCCCTTCAACAACACGGTGACGACGCTCTACATCTCGGGCTCCCAGATCAAGGAGCTCTTCGACTTCGTCACCCGGCGCAGCGCGGGCCGTGGCTGCGTGACGCAGGTCCAGGTCTCGGGGATTCGCTTCACGATGAATTGCGACGCCGATCCACCGGTCTCGCAGGACATCGTGTTGACGAGCTGCACCGAGCCGGCCTTCGACGATCCGAACAACTGCAAAGAGACGCCGCTGGATCCCTACGCGATCTACGAGCTGGCGACCAACGACTACATCGCTGGCGGCGGTAGCGGGTTCACGATTCTGCGCTCGAACAACACCCAGGTCGACACGGGGATCTCGTTGCGCGACGCGGTGTTGGAGAAGATCCTACGCTCTCAGAAGTGCGTCGACGAGTGCAAGACCAAGGACGGAAACATCGTGATCGGTGGCTGCCTGACCTACGAAGGCTGCGTCGACACGGTGAGCACCTTCCGCGACCAATTCTGCAAGAACGTCGATCAGACCTCTCCGGGCCAGACCTTCAAGAACAACATCTGCCCCGTCGACGGCCTCGATTGCACGAGGAACGACGACTGCGTCGACGGCGTCAAGCGCTGCGCGGCGGGGAACTGTACACGGTGCAAGGGCGCCGCCGATTGCACGGTCGACGGCGAAGAGTGCCTCGACGGCTTCTGCCTGGTTCCCGACTCGGTCTGTCTCTTCGGGCGTTGCCGCAATCGCTGCAAGCAGGAGGCGGACTGCCCGGGTTCGAACAAGGTCACCCCGTCGCAGTCGCTCTGCGTCGACGAGGGGCGCTGCCTACCGAAGTTCGGACAACACTGCATCGATGACGCCGGCTGCCACGATCCCTGGCGGATGTGCTTCGGCAAAGACGGTCGCTTCTGCCTCTTCGACAGCGACTGCGCTGACGGCACGAGCTGTCGACGCAACCTCTGCGTGCCGACGCTGCCGGCGACCTGCACGACGAGCGCCGATTGCGGTGGTGGTACCTGCACGCGCGGGTTCTGCAACGCCTTCACCGCTTGCGGTTCGGATGCGGACTGCCAGGCCGATGGCGCGGGATCGGTCTGTATCTCGGGTCTCTGCTCGAAGCCCTGTGGGCTGTGCAGCGCGGACGCCGATTGCCCCGCGGGCCATCGCTGCCTGGAGAACCGCTGCATCGTGCCGTTGGCGACCTGCGTTGCCCAGCGCTGCCGTCAGCTCTGCGACAACGAGGACGACTGCATCGGCAACACGAGCTGCGTGTTCCCGACCTGTCAGGGAGACAGCTGTCCGAAATCGACCAAGGTCTGCGAGCCCCAGAGCTGCAGCGACACCGTCGGTCTCGAAGAGGCGTGCCGCCTGAACAACCTGAATCTGGCGCAAGAGCAGTGCCTGATCCTCGCCTGTCCGCGCTCTGGCGTCGACGGTCGGATCAAGCGCATCTTGCCGAAGAATACGAAAGACCGTCCTTCGGACCCGCAAATCGACGATCCGGAGGGCTGATGCGGATGCGAACGATGCGAGAGAGACGTTTGAGCGGTAGCGCTCGCTGGGGTACGTGGAGCGTTGCGCTCTGCCTGCTGTTGGGCTTTACCGCGGGCTGTAAAGAGACCCTCAAGCGCGACGTGACGCTGCACACCTTCAACGTCACCCTGACCGAGACCGATCCGCCGCAGGTCCTGGGGACGATCACCGACCCGCTGCCGTTTTCGAACGGGCGCGAGTGCACCGACGATCCCTCGATCTGCGCCGCCCCCGAGGTCTGCTCCCCCTTTGGGATCTGCGCGTTGCGCAAGGTCGTCGACATTCAGGCGGTCGACTCCAACGGCAACCTGATGACCTCGTACAATGGCGTCGCCTCGATCGACATCACGCCAGGCGAGCTGGCGGGCGGCAAGCAGACCGTGCAGTTGGTCAACGGTGAGGCGAAGAACGTCGAGATCTGGTACATCCTGGCCTACGAGAAGACGGTGATCTGGGTCGAAGACGTCGGCTACAAGCCCTCGAGCACGAAGTACTCGCAGTGCAACGACGGCCTCGACAACGACGGGAACGGCTTGATCGACCTCAACGATCCCGGGTGCAGCGGGATCGATGATGACCTCGAGGTGACGGCGACCTACGCCACGGGCGCCTCCGAGGTGTTGTGGCACCGCAACCCGTCGATCCGCAACCTGAACATCTCGAAGTACAGCTCGAAATCGCCCCTGCAGGGAAAGAACGTCTTCGTCGTCAAGGGCAAGATGGTCGTGACCAACATCGTCAACGGTGGCTTCTACGTCACCGACGTCAACGATCAGCACGAAAACGACACCAATGACGGGTACTTCAACAGTATTTTCCTCTTCACGTTCTCGAACCCCGACGACGTCTTCATTGGCGACGTGCTCTGCAGCTTCTCGGGCGCGGTCTTCGAGTTCACGGGGACGACGCAGATCCAGTTTCCCTCCTACGAGATCTATTTCAAGACGCGACAGAACTGCGAGGTCCCGGACCCCGACGTGAAGCCGCCGGCGCCGATCGTGATCGACAAGACGGTGCTCAACGACGAGCTGTTCCTCGAGCGCTACGAGTCGAACGTCGTCGAGTTCAAGAATGTACAGGTCTCGACGCGCTACATTCTCTGCGACCGCAACCAGAACGGAACGATCGATCCCGGCGAAGAGGACAACTGCCGCAACGATTGTCAGAGCGATCCGCTCTGCACCGAGCTCTCGAGCTATCTCGAGTTCGCCCAGTGGGAGGGCTTCGTCGACGAGACGCGCAAGCTCTCGTTCAGCTGGGCGATCGCCAACAACTTCAAGCCCCTCGGGATCACGCTGCGGGGCGAAGAGGACAAGAACGGAATCTGCACCAAGCAGTTGACGGGTCAGGAGTTTTTGGTTTACACCTGCCCGCCTCGGACGATCCCCGTGATCGTCGGCAACATGCGCCAGCTCTTTCTCTGCTCGACCGAGACGACGCCGGGCAAGTGCCCCGTGGGGAGCTGGGTGATCGATCCGCGGCGCGACACCGACGTGCGCCTCGATCCCGACCTCGATATGGATCAAGACGGCTTCTCGATCAATCAGGGCGACTGCAACGACAACAACGTCAACGTCAACCCTGGCAGGCCCGAGATCCCGAACAACGGCATCGACGACAACTGCGACGGCCAAGATCTCGACCCCGACAAGGACGCCGACGGCGACGGCTTCACGATCGCTCAGGGCGATTGCGACGATACGAATCCGAACATTCACCCCAACGCGATCGAGATCCCGGGCAACGGGATCGACGAGAACTGCGACGGGCAAGACCTCGATCCAACGATCGACAATGACGGCGACGGGTACACGATCCAGCAGGGCGACTGCGACGACTCGGATCCCGACGTTCATCCAGACGCGACCGAGATTCCCTACGATGGGATCGACAACAACTGCGACGGGAAGTTTTAGGGCGAAGGACTGAGCATGAAACAGTATCTTTTGAAGGGCGCTTGGATTTTGCTTGGCGTGCTGGCGATCGGCCGGCCAGCGGTGGCGGGCGAGCCGTTCGTCAAGACGCGGATCACCTTCACCTTCTCCGACGACAACTTCCTCGTCGGACCGGGTGAGACGAAGAAGTCGAGTCCCAATGCGTACATGGGGAACCGAAATCCGAGCATCCTCGACCGCACCGAGAGCTCGAACTTCGACACGCTCTGGACGTCGCTCGTGCTCTACAAGAAATTCGACTTCAAGTCGATCTTCGTCCCCGAGGCGGCGCTCTCGATCCGGATGCAACTCGATCGAGACAAGCTGGCGTACAACCTCTTCGACGACTCGAGCTACATCCGGCTGAACGTCTACTTCAACATGAAGCGCGAGAAGCTGTTCTACGCCGAGTTCTTTCCCGTCGACGGTGACCGCTTTCGTCTCGGATTCCACGACGACATCACCTGGGGTGGAACGGCGATCTTTCCGCGCAACTTCTCGCGCCACTGGGCGCCGGCGCTCAAGGTTGCGATCGATCTGCGCTGGTTCTACGCCTTTGCGGGCTTCAAGACCGTGCTCAACCGCTCGGCCTCCCGCGAGCAGCTGAACAATCCCGGCGGCAACGATAAGCTCCTCGTCGAGCGCACCTTCTACGGCGGTCTTTTCGGCGTCGGCATCACCCCCGTGAAGGGGTTCTGGATCGAGGCCAACGGCGGGATCTTCCAAAAGGGAACGATCGCCACCGACCGCGGCCTCGGTCGGCCGATCCGCGCCGGCGGCGTCTCGGCGCAGCTCTCGTACACCTATGGCGACAAGATCGGTCGCCGCGTCGATCTGCGCCTCTACCGTGAGTACGCCCACACCCGCGACCCCCTCGAGAAGGAGGCCTTCAAGAAGCGCTGGAGCCTCTTCATCGCCGCCGAAGGGACGGCGCTGTTCCAGACGCTGGCGGACCCGGATCGCGCGGATTCGACGAAGCTCTCGCCCGGCTATGCCGCTTACTTCCAGACGAAGTTCAAGTACGACGCGTTCCGGATGCACGCCGACTTCGTCTTCCGCACCGTCGACTTCATCCTCTTCAACGTCCCGGGGCTCGTGCCCTACCAGGCGCTCTCGAAGTTCGCCAAGGTGACCCCGGAGTATCTGTTCACCCTCGCCTTCGACTATACCTTTCGCAAGATCGGCCTGACCCCGGCGATCTCGTTTGCGGTGTTGATCCCCGCGACCTATCGCTCGGTCTTCGACCTCCAGGGCGCCAACGCCTCGACCACCGACCAGGGGGTCAAGCGCCTGGTGGTCAAGGGCGAGAACTCCTCGGACTGGAGTATCCTGCCCGAGGGTGAGAAAGAGCTGCCCGTCTTCATGGTCAAGTTCACCCTGCGCTGGACCTGGCGCGACGTCTTCGCGCTGATCGGCGAGGTCTACTACGGCCGCGATCCGAACACCGCGCAGCTCAAGCGCAATGACGACGGTCACCTCCTGCGCCGCTTCGATCAGCCCAATTCGATCGGAGCCGGCTTCATCACGCAAGTCAAGTTCTGAGCACGATCCGCCCGGCCCCAAGATGATGCCGCCGCCCGATCTGATTGTCCCCCGCCCGCATCTCTGGTATGATGCCACCCGTTATGGCAACGCCGAAAATCACACGGATCGTCTTTGTCGTGCTCGCCTTCGTGGCGCTCTCTGGATTCGTCGCCAGCGAAATCTCGGGAGCTCGTAAGAACGAGATCTGGCGCAGTCTTTTGGAGCAGGAGTTTCCCCTCGGCGTGATCCCCTTCGACAACGAGGTTCACGACTTCGAGCTCCCCGACCAGCTCGGGCGGCCGATCCGGCTCTCGAGGTATCGCAAGGGCACGGTGATCTTTCTGCACTTTTGGGGCTCCGACTGCCAGCCCTGCGTCACCGAGTTTCCCGAGCTGACGCGGCTCGCCAAGCGTTTGCAGCACGAGCGCGTCGCCTTCGTCACCGTGAGCCGCGACAAGACCCGCGCCGAGATCGATCGCTTCATTCGCTTCATCGGTGGGACGTCGGTGTTGTTGCTGGACGACCCCGAACAGAAGGTGATGAAACGCTACGGCGTCACCGCGGTACCCGAGACGTTCATCATCAAGAACGGCAAAATCCTCGCGCGCTTTATCGGCAAGCAAGAGTGGACCAGCAAACGGATGCTCTACTTCATGCGGCTGGTGATGGAGCTCTGAGATGAGCGAAGCGCCCACCGCGCCGCGACGGATCGACCTCAACTGGTTGATCATTGCATCGCTCCTCGCGATCGTCGTCGTCGCCAACTGGATGCTGCTCCGACCGAAAAAGCTCGACAAACCCCGCTTTCGATTCGCCGCATTTCACGTCGATATCGACGGATACCGCCGCCAACGCGCGCTCGACCGGAAGAAGCTGTCCACGTTTCGCCTCGGCGACCCGGAGAAGAAGCTGTTGGCGGCGTATCACACGTACTCCGAGAAGGAGTTTCACTTCGAGTACCAGCGCAAACGCAAGGAGCGCGCCGCGTTGCGCGGCAAGTTGGTCGAGCAGGTACGCCGTTACGTGAGCGAGCGCGGGCCAGGAAACTTCGTTCGGCTGGCGCTATACGCTGCCGCCGAGAGCTCCAAGCGGCTCGACCGATTTCTCGGCGCCGTCGAGCAATCGAAGCAGTCGGTCTACCAGTTCTTGCGCCACAACGCGGGCGACGACCGGACGCGCGCGCTCTTGAGCTGGTGCGGCTCGTTTATCTTTCTCGGCGTCCGCTCGGGGCTCGTTCCCCACAACGCCAAAATCGATGCCAGTGGACGCGTCGTCGCCTACGTCTTGTTCAAGTACCAGTTTCTCTTGCTCGCCGCCGAGGTGACGATTCCCCATCAATATCTCACGGCATACGAGCTCGACGCCTTCTTGCGTTGGAAGGTCGAGGCCAATCGCATCGCCAAGCTCGATTCGCGTCTCAAAGCGCTCGCTGATTTGCGACGCATCTCTCCGAGCTACCCGACGGACAAGGCGATGGGGATCGTCCTCGCCCGGGCACACCGCTACAACAGGGCGGCCCGCCAGTTCTGGATCGCCTTTTGGAAAAATCCGGCCGACCTCGAGGTCGCCCACTATCTCGATTGGCTGACCCGCCCCGAGAACCGCTGAGGAGCGCCCGGTTTGCCTCGGCGCGCGCCCCGGGTGGACGGCGGCGGCTCAGAGCTTCGGAAAGCAGACGAAGGAACGGCTCGTGCCGACGCGGCGACAGCTCGTCCCCTCGCGGCAGTCGCAGGAGGAGGTGCAGGGCTTCAGGCAGACGATGCCGAAGTTGCCGCTGAGCTTGATGCACTTGGCGTTGAGCTCGTCGGGGCAGGGGTTCGTCGAGCTGCACTCGACCGTGCAGAACCCGCCTGGGATCTGGTTGATGCACTCGAGTCCGAGGGGGCAGTCATTCTCATCGCTGCATTTAGAGCCGAGCTCTCCCCGGCGAGCGAGACATTGCGGGGAGGAGACGGTCTTGGCGGTCTCGGGGGCGCTCTGGGGAGCCGCAAAACGCGCAGGTAGATCGTTGCACTGGCTGTCCGACGGGCAGACGCTGGCGCTGCGGCAGCTCTTGGTGCAGTAACTCAGGCGGCCGAAGGAGATGCAGTCGAGGCCGTCGGCGCAGGGGCTCGTCCCGTTGCAGAGTCGGCCGAGGGCCGGGCCCGTGAAGTAGATTTCGTTCTCGTCGTCCGCTTCGCAGCGCGTGTCGAAAGACGCGCTCTTGCAGCCGAAGCCGCTCGGGCAATCGCCGTCGACGGTGCAGCCCTTGCTGCAGATCCGCTCCGCACCGTTGAGCACGCAGCGCGTCTTTGAGCCGCAATCGTCGTCGCTCTCGCAGCTCTCGCCGAGGCCGTCACTCGTCGCGCCGAGGATATCGGGTAGGCAGGCCTGGAGCGGGCGCGTTCCGCAATGACTGCCGTCGGGGCAGGGAGCGCCTGGGTTGCAGGGGCGGCTGCAGACCGTTGCGCCGCTCCCGTCGTCGAGACACTCGAGGCAGCCGTCGCAGGGATCCGTGTCGCTGCAGCTCGCGCCGACGCCGCCGCTCGTCTTGAAGAGCATCCACGGCTGCAGGCAGAGCGTGGTGTCGAGTTGTTCGACGCGTCCGCAGACCGTACCGAAGGGGCAGCTCTCCTCGGGGGGACAGCTGGCGGTGCAATAGCCCGCTTCACTCAGGTTCGAACATTCCAACCCCGCGTTGCAGGGGTCGCTCGCGCTGCAAGCCGAGCCGATCAGACCGTTCGCGAAGAAGTTGTTCGTTTCCGGGGGTATGCACGCCTCGCACCCGCCGAGGAGGAGGATCGAGAGGCAGATCAGGTGGCGCACGCTTCGGCTCATCGCTTCATCATAACGGCTCGCGGCTCGAAGCGCCAGTACCCCTCGTCGTCATCGCGCGTGCCCTCGCCGCTCAGCGCCGCGGCCCAGAGCGGGTGGTACGAGGCGTGTCGGTTGCCGCTCAGCGCTTGCTGCCCGGAACGGGTGGCTCGACGGGGTGTCGGTTGCGCCAGACCTCCCAGTGGGGCGAGCGGAAGAGCAGCTCGACGCGCCCGGGCGACACGCTGCGAAGCGGATGCTCGCGTCCGAAGCGCCCGGCGTCGCGGAAGAGGAAGTAGTGGAAGTAGCGACCGAAACGGTCGTACGAGAAGCGATAGCCCATCCAGTCGTCGGGCCAGAAGCGATAGCGCGGCTTGACGCGCACCCCATTGGCCTCCCAGAGCATCGGCACCAGCCCACCCTTCGCGGCGACGTAGTAGCCACCGAAATGGCTGAAGTCGATCCGTCGCGTGAAGAGGGGCGAGCGCGTGAAGGCCATCGGCAGCAGACGTCGGCCCGGGGGGATCGTCGCCAGGGCGCGCTCGAAGTCGCCGACGCGCTGCTGAAAACCAAAAAAGATCGAAGCGTTCAACACCAGATACGCAACGGCCACCAGCGCCAGCGCGGGGCGCGCCAGGTAGCGTCCGACTCGGCCGTCGAGGGGTGACTTGATCGCCGCCACGATCGTCAGCGCCGCGAAGAGCAGCATGCGCGGGTTCACACAGAACTGGACGCCGATCCAGTAGGGCATCGCGAAGTAGAGGCCGACGAAGACGAGCGTGAGCAGTTCGTAGCGAAGCGACGCGATCCACGGGAGGTTCGGCTCCCGCCAATGTCGGATATTTCCAGCGAGAAGCGGCAGGATCGTCAGTGTCGCGCAAAGAATCCAGAGCCGCTCCCAGAAGAAGCCGTGTTCGTAGTTGCTCGCGAGGAAGATCGCATGTTCGAAGAGCTCCCAATTCTGGCCGACGCTCAGCCAACTGCTCTGCGAGATATGAAAGACGCCGCCGCTCGCGCCGACCTTCATCGCCGACCAGCCGACGAATAGCAGCGACGCCGGCGAGAGATCGCAGAGGGCCATCGAGAGGCGGTAGCGGCGGTCGACGACGAAGAAGAGCCCCAAACAGACCGACCAGGCGAGGAACGCCTGGGCGTGGGTGACGACGAGGAGCAGCCCGAATAGCGCTTGGCCCACCGAGAGCGAGCGCCGCGTCGCGCTGAGCTGACGCTCGTGCTGTGCGAGGGCGAGGCAGACGAGGGCGGCGCCGAGGCAGAAGGAGAGGAATCCCCAGTGCAGGTTCGTGTTCAGGACCAGGGGAAAGGCGAAGAGAGAGAGCCAGTGGTTGCGCCCGGTGGCGGCGAGGAGGCGTAGCATCGCCAGCGGCAGGAGCAGGGCGTAGAGCGTGAGATAGAGGCGCATCGCGATCATCGGCGTGGCGAGTAGGCCGAAGAGCCAGTTGAAGAGGCGAAAGCCGAGGTAGGTCCACGCGCTGAAGTCCCACTCGTAGTAGCGCGAGGTCTGCCTCGCCGCATCGCCGAAGTGGACGACGACGGAGTTCAGCGCCAGATGCTGGGGTAGGTCTTGCAACGGGAGGTACTCGAAGAACCAGAACAGCGCGCTCGTTGCGACGAGCAGGGCGGCGAAGACGATCTGGAACGGACGATCCCGCCGCCAACCGATCGCGGGATCCGATCGCGCTCGGGACCCGTCTCGACTGTCGATTCGAGGGGCCGAATGAGGCGGCGCGTCCTGTCGTTCGTCGTTGCGCTCACCCATCCCGTCACGCTGGCCTCGGCTGTCGCATCGGTCCCATGATGAAGAAGCGCTCTCGGTTTGTCAAACCAGCGCGTCGAGCGCTTTCGCGGCTTCGCCCGCGAGGGGAAAAGTCGCCCCTCGCCGCCGCCCGTGATATACTCGGCCGACACCACAGAGTCGTGAGCGACGATGGACGTTCAGAGCCGGTTCGACCGTACGGTCTGCTTCAGCTTCGATCTCGACTGGGCGCCCGATTTCATGCTCGCGGACTTTCGTCAGCTGCTGATCGAAACGCGGATCCCCGCGACGATCTTCTACACCCACGAAAGCCCGGAGTGTCGGAAGCTGCAGAGCTTGGCCTCCTGCGAGGTGGGGATCCACCCGAATTTCTTCAAGCCGGAGCCCCCGGACGAGGTCCTCGACGCGCTGCTCGCCGCCTTTCCCGCCGCGCGGGGGGTGCGCAACCACGTGCTCTACTACCACTCGCGGTTGCTCCCGCTCTTCCATCGCCGCCAGATTCGCTATCTCTCGAACGAGCTGCGCTTTCTCGAGGCCGGGCTCGTCCCGCACTACGACTGGAGCGGGCTGGCGCGCCTGCCGCTGTTCTGGGAGGACGACGTGCACATGATCTACTTCGATCGCGACGTCTCGTTGCAGCGCCTCGAGCTCCAGCGGCCAGGGCTGAAGGTCTTCAACTTTCACCCGGTCCATCTCTATCTCAACTCCAGGGAGATGGCGTACTATACCGAGCACAAAGAGGCGATTCGCGATCCCCGACGCGGGCCCGAGCTGCGGCAGCGGTCCGAACCCGGAGTCCGCACGCTCTTCTCCGAGCTCGTCGCCTGGGCTCGCGAGCAGGGCGCTCTTGCCACACTCGGTGAGGTGGCGGACGATTTTCGACGGCACGCGGCGTATGGGGGCAACTTTTCGCGCTATCTCGAAGAGGCCGACCGCCTCGAAGCCCGGCTGACCCGCGGTGCGGGGAAAGGTGACGATGGAGCGAACGGATAAGCGGATTCTGATCACGGGATGCGGTGGGCCGATCGGCGTGAACGTGACGCGCTCGTTGCGAATGGCACCCGAGGCGCTGCGTCTCGTCGGCACCGACTGCAATCGCTTTCACCTCCACCTCGCCCTTACCGACAGTGCCCATTGGGTGCCGCCCGCGCGGGAGGGCGAGGCGTATTTGGCGGCGCTGCGGGCGCTGATCGAGCGCGAGTCGATCGGGATGATTCTGCCGACCCATCCCGCCGAGGTGCGCGCGCTTTCGGCGCTGCGCACGGAGCTCGGGGCGGTGCGCCTCTTCATTCCGCCGGACGCGGTGATTCACGCGGCCCAGGACAAGTGGCGTACGAACCAGACGCTTCTCGCGGCGGGCGTTCCCGTGCCGCGGACGTTTCGTCTCGACGACGAGGCGAGCGTGGTGCGGGCCTTCGACGAGCTCTCGACCCGCCCCGTCTGGGTCCGCGGCGCGGGAGTCCCGGGGGCGGGGATCGGCATCGCCTCGCTGCCTTGCCGCGAGCCGCGTCACGCCAGCGCCTGGGTCGACCACTGGCGCGGTTGGGGCAAAATGATCGCCAGCGAGTACCTGGCCGGCCGCAATCTCACCTGGAGCGGGCTCTTCGATCAGGGGCGTCTCGTCGCCTCGCAGAGTCGCGAGCGTCTGGAGTACGTGTTGCCCCACGTCAGCCCCAGTGGGATCACGGGGGCGCCCGCGGTGAGTCGCACGATCGCTAGCGGCGCGCTGCAACAGACCGGCCTCACCGCCGTCAGCGCGCTGGCCCCCGAGCCCCACGGGATCTTCTTCGTCGATTTCAAAGAGAACGACGACGGGGTGGCGTTGGTCACCGAGATCAACGCGGGGCGTTTCGGCACGACGATCCACTTCTACAGTGAGGCGGGGTTCAACTTCCCCTACGCGCTGGTCCAACTGGCGTATGGCGAGTGGTCCGAAACGACGCCGCGGATCGACCCGATCGCGCCGAACACTTACTGGATCCGCACCCTCGACTGCGGGCCCGTGCTCCTGCGGGATATCGTCGATGCGTGAAGAGCGGCGCCGCGATCTGGTGATCTTCGACTTCGACGGCGTCCTCGCCGACCTGCGGCTGCGCACCGAGTCGACGCGGCGCGCGGTGCGGGAGCTCTTCGCCTCGGCGGGCGTCGATCGGCCCTTTCGACCGCTGCTACGGCAGCTCGATGAGGCGCTCGCCGTCGTCGCCGAGCGGGACTCCGCGGAGCGAGCCGATGAGCTGCGGCGTGCGGTCTGGGCGATGATCGACGCCGACGAGGAGCGCGCGGCGCGGGTCGCCGCCCTGCGGCCCGGGGTTCACGAAGCGCTCGAGGCGCTAGAGGAACGACCGGTCGCGATCTTCTCCAACAACCGACGGGACGTCGTCGAGGCCGTGCTCGGGCGGCACGGGGTCGACCCCTCCCGCTTCGTGGCGATCGTCGGTCGCGACGGAGCGGCCTCGATCAAACCCGGCGCCGATCCGATCCTCGCGCTGATCGCGGCGCAGGAGGTTCTGCCCGAGCGGGTCTATCTCGTCGGCGATCACGTCTACGACATGCAATCGGCGTGCGCGGTGGCGACCCATCTGTCGGCGAGCGAGGCGTCGGCGCGATTGGGGGCGAGCGCGACGGCGACGCCGACGGTGATCGGGATCGGGCTCCACACCGAGCAGGCGCGGCGTCTCTCCCTCGAGGAGGCGGGGGCCTCGTTCCTCGCTCGCGACCTCGACGAAGCGCTCCAGTTGATCTGTGCGCCACGCTTTCCCTTGGGGCTCTCGATCGTGCTGCTCGCTTACAACGAAGAGGCGGCGATCGGACCCGCGATCGAAGAGGCGCGCCGATTTGGGCGGCTCTTCCTCGAGAGCTACGAGATCGTCGTCGTCGACGACGGGAGCAACGACGGCACCGCCGAGGCGATCGCCGCGGCGTCGGGCCCCGATCTCGTGGTGCTGCGCCACGCGGCGAACATGGGGATGGGATGCTCGATGCGCGACGGATACGCCGCGGCAAGCCAGCCCTATCGCGCCCACCTTCCGGGCGATCGCCAGGTGCGACCGCCGTCGCTGTTGCCCTTTCTTCCGCTCTGTCGCCCGCGCGTGGTCGTGCGCAGCCACTATCGGCAACCCCATGCCGATCGCCTGCGGGAACTGTACAGCTGGGCCTTTCGTCGCCTGATGGCGCTCGTCGGCGGGCTCCACGTCGACTTCGCAGGGACCTACGTCTTTCACCTCGACCTCTGGCGCGCCGTGAACCCGAAGCGGACCGGGGCCTCGACCTTTGTCTACAGCTATGAGCTGCTGGAGGAGTTTCGGCGGCTCGGGGCGAGGTTCCGCGCGGTGACCATCACGCCGCTGCTGCGCGAGGCCGGCGTGAGCAAGGTTGATTCGACGACGCGGATCGTTCGGGTCCTTCGAGAGCTGGCCCAGAGCCGAATTCGACGCCTGCGTGGCGCGCTCGGCGGAGCCGATGGCTGAGCCGACCCCTGTCGCCCCCTCCGACGACGGCGTCGTCAGCGCGTCCGAGCGGTTCCCGGAGCCGTTTTCCCCGCGTCTCGGTTGGCCAATCCTGGCGACGTGCGCGGGCTGGGCGCTGGCCTACGCGCTCCTGCCGCTGCGCTACGCGACCAACGACGACCTCGCGATCGTTTCGAGCTTGCGCCACGGGAACGAGACGATCTTTCTCTCCCATCTCCTCAATCGCGCCCTGATCGCGCTCTATCGCTGGCTACCCGAGGTCCCCTGGTTCAGCGGCCTGGTGATCGCCGCGACGATCGTCGGCATCGCCTTGATGGTTGCCGCGATCCGTCGCCGAGCGGATGATTGGACGATGCCGATCGCCGCGTTGCTACCCTTGGGGCTTTTCGGCCTCGAGTGCGTGGCCTTCACGAGCTTCACGAGCGCGGCGCTGCTCCTCGAGTTGGGGGTCGTTCTGACCCTCTTCGAGAGCGCTCTCTTCGGCGAGAGGCCAGCAACATCTTTGCTCGTCGCGCTCGTGTCCGCGGCGCTCGTGTCCTACGGCCTGCGTTGGCGCCTCTTCCTACTCTTTTTGCCCTTCGCGGTGCCGCTGTTGCTCTTCGCCGGCCGTCCGCTACGACGTCGGCTGATCGTCGCCGTCCTCTGCCTGGGGGCCGTCGTCGCCGTCGATCGCGGCCTCGCGCGCTGGCAGCAGTCCGACGAGTTTCGGGGCTACGAGGCCTATAACTTCGCTCGCTCGCGCTTTCACGACACCGACGGCGGCAGCGTCTTCGGTCCCTCGACCTATCGCGCCGCAGCGCTCGTCGGCTGGACGCGAGTCGATCTGCACATCTATCAGATCTGGATCAC
>JAGQJP010000653.1 GCA_020430585.1 Myxococcales bacterium
ACCCACGCCAAGTATGCGGCGCTGATCGAGACGATCAAGCAGAAGGGCGCCGCCGCTGGACAGGAGCTGCTCGCGACGGTCGACAAGAACGATCCGGATCGCGAACGCAAGATCGTCGGCGGCGTGATCGACGCCACCCGTCTCGAGTTCGAGGCGCTCAACAACATGTACCATCCGGGTTGCGGCGGGGCCTCCGAGCTGCTGCGTGGAATCCTCGTCGATCTCGGGATCAACGCCCAGGTGATCACCGAGGCGCACGAGTCGCACCGCTATCTCTTCTTACCCGATAGCGGCCTCGGTCTGGTCCACGGGGACGACCTCTACAACAAGGCGATCTTCGAGCTCGAGGGCCAAGAGCTGCTCAAGACCCAGGCCGAGATCGAGAAACACTGGGAGGGAGACGCGAAGATCCGCGAATCCGCCGCCAACGATCTCGTCCTCGACCTCGCCGAGAGCAACGTCGACCCGCAGATGGTCGAGCGCCGCGACGCGATGGCGAGCAGCAAGCTGGTCTCGGGCGACGAGGCGATCAACTATTTCGACGAGAAGAGCGGCCAGTGGGCCCAGTGGAGCGTGTCGATCGGAGAGGTCCTCTCGAACGCCGCCTTCCCGCCGGGTTATCTGAACTACATCGCTGGCGCCGACGATCAGCGCGCCACGGTGCTCGAACCCGAGAAGGTCCAAGAGGTCTACCGCAGCGCCTGCGTCGACTACGGCTACACGCAGGCCGAGGCGTGGAACGGGACGGGGAAGACGATCACCGACCGCGCCGAGGCGGTGCGGCGGGTCGCCGTGATCATGGGTCAGGGGCTGTACGGCGAGATCATCGACACCAAGGTCCTCTCCGAGGAGAAGTACGAGCAGATGACGGGCGAGCTCGGCGCCGAGACCTACGGGGACAAGTACAGCCGCGACTATCCGAAGACCCCCGACGACAAGCAGTACTGGGCCAAGCGCCGCAAGAAGAAGAACGCCGAGCTGAAGCAGCAGGGCAAGCTGAGCGACATCGCGACCTCGGAGTGACGCCGCCAATCGCGTCCTCGGTCGTGCGGCGGTTTACTTCCCCGGCGCGCGGTGGTATGAGAAGGGGGTCGACCACGACTCACGCGGAGGGAGTCATGCAGCGCAAGGCATTCGTTCTCGGCGGCGCACACACGCCGTACATCGGCAAGTTCCACCCCGACTTCATCTGGAAAGGGCATCCCGACTTCGGCAAACGCGACAACCCGTCGCTCGGCGAGTACCTGCGGATCATCATCCCCAAGGCGCTCGCGGCGGCGGGCGTCGAGGCGAGGGCGATCGACAAGGGCATCGTCGCCAATTTCGCGGGTGAGCTCTTCTCGAACCAGGGGCACCTCGGCTCGGTCGCCGTCGCCGCCGATCCGGCGCTCGACACCAAGCCGTTCTGGCGCGTCGAGGGCGCCTGCGCCTCGGGGGGGATCGCCTTGCTCTCGGCGGTCGAGGCGGTCAAGGCCGGCGCCGATCTGGTGCTGGTCGTCGGCGCCGAGGTGCAAAATACCAAGAACGCCAAAGAGGGCGCCGACTATCTCGCCCGCGCCGCGGACTACGACGCCCAGCGCTCGATCGATCCCTTCACCTTTCCCTGCCTCTTCGCCCGCCGCGCCAAGGCGTATCGTGAGGCCTACGGGATGAGCGAAGAGACGCTGGCCTGGGTCGCGGTCAAGGCCTACGCCAACGCGAACAAGAACCCCAACGCCCACATGCGCACGGTCAAGCTCGATCACGAGCGGGCGAAGGTGGCGTCGGACAAGAACCCGGTCTTCCTCTCGAACCCGGAGTACAAGGACTACCTGAAGGTCAGCGACTGCTCCCAGGTCTCCGACGGCGCCTCGGCGCTCGTCGTCGCCTCGGAAGAGGCCCTCGAGCGCCTCGGCCGTAGTCGAGACTCGGTGGTCGAGATCGCCGCTTGCGAGCTGGCGACCTCGAGCATCGTGGGTCCAAAGAGCCTCGTATCGCTCGACAACTGCAAAGCCGCGGCCGATCGAGCGTATGCCCGCGCGGGCGTCAACCCCGACGCGATCGACGTTGCCGAGGTCCACGACTGCTTCTCGATCACCGAGGTGATGCTCTACGAGGCGCTCGGTTTCGCCGCGCAGGGGCAGGCGCAGCGGTTGTTGCTCGACGGTGCGACGCAGATCGACGGACGCATCCCGGTCAACACGGGCGGCGGACTGATCGGTTTTGGCCACCCCGTCGGCGCGACGGGCGTCAAGCACGCCCTCGAAGTGTTCCGCCAGATGAAGGGGCAGTGCGGCGACTACCAGCTCGCGAAGACACCGCAGTGGGGGATCAGCGCCAATATCGGCGGCGACGATCGCACCGCCGTCGTCACCATCTACCGCAATCTCTGACCTCTGCGCTCCGACGCTCGCATCGGGGCGCCGATCAAACGCCTCTCAGCCCAAGAGCAGCTTGCTCGACACGGCGAACGTCAACCAGGCGCTGACGTAGGCCAATGTGATCATGAACAGCCAGGCGACGACCGGCCACTTCCAGCCGCCGGTCTCGCGCCGCATCACGGCGAGCGTCGAGACGCACTGAAGCGCGAAGACGAAGAAGACCAAGAGGCTGAGGGCGACGGGCAGGGTGTAGATCGGGTTCCCCGCCTGCGGATGACCGGGTGGGTATCGTGAATTCTTGAGCGATTCGGCTAGGTTGTCTCGCGCATCGTCACCGTCACCGAGGGCGAAGAGCTGGGCCATCGTCGAGACGATCACCTCGCGGGCGGCGATCGACGCGATCAGGCCGACACCGATGCGCCAGTCGAAGCCGAGGGGGCGGATCAGCGGCTCGATCGCGTGGCCAACGCGCCCGGCGAAGCTGTGCTCGAGCTCGTAGGCCTTGACCGCTTGTGTGCCGCGGGCGGTGACCTCCGCAGGCGCCTGGACCTTGGGAAAGGAGAGCATCATCCAGAGGATCAGGCTCGCGGCGAGGATGATCGTCCCGACCCGCTTGAGGAAGAGCGAAATCGGACGCCAAACGGCAGTGAAGAGCGTCTTCGCCGTCGGCCAACGGTAGGGCGGCAGCTCGATGTAAAATGGCAGCGTGTGTCCGCGCAGCATCCCGCGTCGCAAGATCGCGGCGGCGAGGAGCCCCGTGACGCCGCCGAGCAGGTAGAGCCCGAACATCACCAGACCCTGCAGGCCGAAGAGCCCCCAGACCGTCGTCCGCGGCACGAACGCGCTGATCAGCAGGACGTATACCGGGAGCCGCGCCGAGCAGGTCATGAAGGGGGCTACGAGGATCGTCGCCAGGCGGCTCTTCGGATCGGGGATCGTCCGCGCCGCCATAATCCCCGGGATCGCGCAGGCGTACGAGGACATCAGCGCCACGAAACAACGCCCATCGAGGCCGAACCAACCCATCGCGCGGTCGACGACAAAGGCCGCGCGCGCCATGTAGCCGACGTTCTCGAGGAACGCGAGCAGCCCGAAGAGCAAGAATAGCTGCGGGATGAAGACCATCACCGAGCCGACACCCGCGATGATTCCGTCGCAGAGCAGACTGCGCAGCCAGCCGTCCGCCATTCGGGACGAGAGGAAGCCGCTGAGAAAGACGAACAGCCCCTCGACCCCGTCCATCAGCGGAGCGGCCCAATTGAAGATCGCCTGGAAGAAGAGCACCATCACCGCGACGAAAACGGCGACGCCGCCGAGGGGATGCAACAACACCGAGTCGATGCCGTCGGTCAGCGGCGTCCCTTTTTGCGGCGCACGAAACGAGTCACCGAGTATCTCGTCGGCCCAGGCGAAGCGCTCGATGATGTCGTCGGGCACGGGGCGCGCTGGCGTCGTGCGCTTCCAACCGTCTGCGCGGGCGACGAGCGCCTTGAGGTCGTCGACGCCGATCCCGCGGTTGCCGACGATGCCGACGACGGGAATTCCCAGGAGCTTGCGTAGCTTCAGGTCGTCGACGGCACCCCCCCGAGCTTTGATCTCGTCGATCATCGTCAGCGCGAGGATCACGGGGGTCTCGGTCTTGAGGATCGCCGCCAACATCGGCAGCGAGCGGGCGAGGGTCGTCGCATCGGCGACGAAGATGATCCCGTCGGGCTTGTGGCCGTCGGAGAAGCTTCCTTCGAGATACTGCTGGGTTACGCGCTCTTCATCGGAGAGTGCCTCCATCCCGTAGGTCCCGGGGAGGTCGACGAGCAACACACGGTCGCTGCCCGTGAGCTTGATCTCCCCTTCGATCCGCTCGACGGTGACGCCAGGATAGTTGCCGACTCGGGCGCGCAGGCCCGTCAGACGATTGAAGAGAGTGGTTTTCCCCGAGTTCGGGCTTCCGAGGAGCGCCAGGTAACGTGGTACGCTTTGCGCTGTGGTTGTCATCAGCTGGTGGCGCCGCCGGGCTCAGATCGCGACGGCGGCTTTGACGAGCGGACGCACGGCGATCTGGCAAACTTCAGTGTGACGAAGGCAAATCCGTGCGCCGCGCAGCTCGATCTCGACGGGATCTTGCAGCGGTGCACGCCGTCGGATCTCAACGACGGTGCCCGGGACGAAGCCGAGCTCGAGCAAACGGCGTGTGAATTGACCCTTCGGGTCGATGGCTACGACTTGGCCGCTTTGCCCCTCGGTGAGAGAGGATAGACAGACCGAACCTTGTTGATTTTTCTTGTCGAAGGGGCACTGCATCGCTTTGACCGTCTCAGCAACTGAGAATCATTTTCAACAGTGAAGCGCATTCCGCTCTCAAAATGATTTGTATAGCCGCTTCACATTTCCGTCAAGGCAAAAAACGGATACGCGTGTGTGGTTTGTTCCAACACCGCGGGTTGACTCGCTTCGGTAAACCTGAAATGATCGGGGCGACGCAACGCGGGAGGGGAATATGCGAACGGTAGCAATGCTGGTCATCACCCTCGGTTTGGTCGTCCCGTCGCTCGCCAGCGCCGAGATGACCGCCGAGCAGATCGTCGACAAGAGCCTGAATGTCAACGGCAACGGGTTTCGCGAGGGCAAGGCGCAGATCAAGCTCGTCCTGACCTCGAAAGGCGGCGACACTCGCGTACGGACGATTCAGAGCACCGCGATGAAAGAGGGCTCGAAGAACCGCGTTCGAATACTCTTCCTGGCCCCTGCGGATGTGAAAGGAACCGGGCTTTTGATCCGCGAGCGGGGAAAAGGCAAGGGCGACCTGCAGTATCTCTATCTGCCCGCGCTCAAGAAGATTCGGCGCATCTCCGGGAGCGCGAAGAACTCGAGCTTCATGGGGACGGACTTCACCTATGCCGATCTCGAGAATCGAGAGATCAAAGACAACGACTACAAGAGGATGCCCGACGAATCCTATCGTGGGACGCCGTGCTACCGCATCGTCTCGACGCCCAAACCGGGTCGCGACGATTACTACTCGAAGGTCGACATGCTGATCGCGAAGTCCAACTTCGTCGTTCTCAAAGCGGACTTCTACGACAAATCGGGATCGCGCCTCAAAGAGATGAAGGCCGGCACCGTCGAGAAGGTCGAGGGGCGCTGGGTCGTGCGCAAGCTCCTGATGAAGAACGTGCAGAAGGGGACCAAGACGCTGTTGACCGTCGAGAGCATCACCTATTCTCCTCAGCCCCCGTTGCAGTCGTCGATGTTCACCAAGGAAAGCCTGAAGCAATAACCGCTGGAGCGTCATGCTCGTCACTGGCTCCCGCGCCTCGCGCTCTCGACTGATCTTGACGGCGATGCTGTTCGCGCTCGGCCCCGTCCTCTCGACGGCAGCCGTCGCCCAGCCTCGCCCAGAGCGGATGAAGCTCAAGCCGGACCCGGACTTCGACGACGCCGCGCCGAAGAAGAGCACGACGACGAAGACGAAAAAGGGCGGCGAGAAGATGCCGCTGGCCGACGACCCCGATTTCGACGAACCGAAGAAGCCGCGCAAAAAGCCGAAGCCCGGGGGGATCAGCGTCTTCCAGCGCGGGCTGTTGCGTGGCTCGATCTCGAGCAAGCTCAGCTTCGACACCAAGATCGACAACCAGTTCGAAGATGTCTGGGCCTGGGAGAATCGCTTCGATCTCGGCCTGAGCTATCAGTTCCGTCCGAACATTCGGGCGGTGATCGACGCGCGGATGAGCTATTGGGTGACGGGCGAGGGCAACGAACAGGAGCGTTTCTACCTCTTCAACTCGCAGAACACGAAG
This sequence comes from Myxococcales bacterium, assembly GCA_020430585.1. GTDB lineage: Bacteria > Myxococcota_A > UBA9042 > JAGQJP01 > JAGQJP01 > JAGQJP01. Next base: position 6,155 of record JAGQJP010000653.1, read on the forward strand.
TGGGAGTTCGAGGTCGAGCTGCGCGAGGCGTATCTCGACTTTCGTTTCGGCTGGTTCCGGCTGACCGTCGGCAATCAGACGATCCGCTGGGGGCAGACCGACTCGCAGTCGCCGCTGGACGTGCTGAACCCCGTCGACATGCGCGACGGCGTCCCGACCGATTTCAAGACGCCGCTGGTGCCGATCCTCGCCGTGAACATGCAGGCCGCGGTCAAGGGCTGGAACTTCCAGCTGGTCTGGATTCCCTTTTTCCAGCCGCACAAGATCAACCTCTTCGGCACGGATTTCGCCATTGGTCGTCAGGGGACGAGCACACCCTTCGGTCCGATCCTCTCGCAGATCTCGAGCTTCATCGATCCCTCGATCGAGGATAAGCTCCAGCCGAGCCTGCAGGCGACCAAGAGACCCGACGAGAACCCGAAGAACAGCTCGGTCGGCGTGCGGATCGCCAAGACCTTCGGCCCCGTCGACATGGCGGTGATGTACCACTTCGGCTGGGATCGCTACCCCGTGTTTCACGTCGATCCCGATCTCGTCACCCTGCTTTCCGCCGTAGGACAGAATGGAATCCAGCTGACGCCCGATCTGATCGCCGCCTTCACCAAGCTCAACGGCAAGGATCCGAGCTCGCTCTTGAGCTCGGAGTACAAACGGCAGCACGTCGCGGGTTTCGAGCTGGCCTGGGGGATCGATCCGGTGACGATCAAGCTCGACGTCGCCTACATCCATCGCCGCACCTACTACGATGATCAGATGGCCGCGCTGCGCAAGCCGGCGCTGGCCTACAGCGTCGGCATCGAGTGGCAGCATTCGGACTGGATCACCCTGAGCTTCGAATTCACCCACGTCCACGCCTTCGGGATGGACAAGGACCAAAAGCTCTATCTCTTTCACCGCGAGCAGATGTTCGCCTTTGGGCTGTTTCGGATCAGCTTCCTCAGCAACAACGCCCTCGAGTTTCAGGTCTCGTCGATGCTCGGGATCAACGATCTCGATTTCTTGGTCGCCGGGCAGGTGCGCTATAAGATAACCGACAGCTGGTCGGTTGCCCTCGGTGCCGTGTTCTTCGAGGGCAAAGAGAACAGCACGCTCGGGATGTTCGACAACAATGACTACTTCTACTTCCAAGGGACGTTCGCCTTCTGACGCGTCCCGCAACCCGCGGAGATGCTGATGAGGACCGAACGTCGCGCCGACCAGATGCGACCGGTGTCGATCGAGCCAGGATTCTTGACGCGGCCCCTGGGCTGCGTGTTGATTGCCTTTGGCGAGACACGCGTGCTCTGCTGCGCTTCGATCGAAAACCGAGTTCCCCCCTGGATGGTGGGGCGAGGGAAGGGCTGGATCACGGGCGAGTACTCGCTGCTCCCTGGGTCGACGTCGCCACGGGCACGCCGAGAGGCGTCGAGCGGAAAGATCTCCGGACGAACGCAGGAGATTCAACGCCTGATCGGACGCAGCCTGCGGATGGCCGTCGATCTGGAGAAGCTCGGCGAGCGAACGCTCTGGGTCGACTGCGACGTGCTGCAGGCCGACGGCGGCACACGAACCGCGGCGATCACGGGTGGATGGGTCGCTCTGGCGCTGGCGATCGACGCGCTACTCCGCGCTGGTGAGTTGCGCGAGAGCCCGATCGCGCGTCAGGTCGCCGCCGTGAGCGTCGGTATCGTCGACGGCGAGACATTGTTGGACCTCGAGTACCGCGAAGATTCGCGCGCCGACGTCGATCTGAACGTGGTGATGACCGGAACGGGCGAGCTGATCGAAGTCCAGGGCACCGCCGAGTCCCACCCCTTCACGCCAGCGTCTCTCGCGCAGATGACCGCGTTGGCCCACGCGGGGATCAGCGAGCTCCTCGAGATCCAACGCCGCGCCCTGGAGGGCTGTGGAGCGGCGCGTCCTGTCTAGTTGTCAACCCTCCGAAATATCAGAGGAAAGGGCTTTTCCCACAGGGTTTCCCACATGTGCCGCTCCGGGGTCTGACTTGTGGTTCTAACGTCTTGGAATTGTAGCGAATTGGAGCGCGGGTCTGGGTGTGGAAAACCTGGGCTCTTTTGAGGGTATTGTCTGCGACAGCGGGTCATTTCTATCGCACCTCCGAATGGATGTCAAGGCCCATCTGGGAAAAAGAATTGCCCTGTGATTGTCCGTGTTTAGCCTTCCGCCGCAGACGCTTGCGGGACCTCGACGCGGCGAAAAAGTAGGGCCAATTCCGCCGTGTTGCCCTTGCCGTCATGGACGAAGGCGGTCTCGATCTCGATCCGCAGATTTTGCGGTCCCAGCCGGATCGCCAGCGAGCGGTCAAAGGGCTCGCCCGCTTCGAAGGCGTGCACCACGTTGCTCTCGATACTGCGCCAGAGCTGGGGCGCGAGGTCTTCGAGGTGACGATAGCGTTCATCGATCGGGCCGAAGCGATCGATCGCCGGGCGGTTGGCGAAGGTGATTCGTCCGAGAGAGTCGATGATCACCAGCGGCACGCCGAGCTTGTTCGAAACGGCGCGTAGTCGATTGCGGGCGACGAGGATCTTGTCCCGCTTCTCGGTGTCGAAGCGCTGGACGACGTCCATCAGCTGGTTGAAGCCGCGCTCGAGCTGGCCAACCTCGTCGGATCCCATTCGCGTCGCCCGCACGCCGAAATTCGCCGAGCGCGCCTGGGTCAAGAGCGCGTTGAAGCGCGTGATCGGTTTGACCAGGCGACCTGGACCGATCAAGAGCAACGTCGCGGCATAGATCGTCAAGAGCAGTACGAGGGTGATCACGTAGCGATCGAGGTTGCCGGTCTGCAAGCGGAGTCGCCCCTGGAGGCGGGCGAACTCGCTGTTCCAGACGCCGAGTGTCTGGCTCAGCCGTGCGGTCAGGTCGTCGAACAGGCCCGCGACCTCGCGGGCGCTCTTGTCGCTCGAGGCGACGCCCTTCAAGAACTTCGTCCGAATCCGCCGATCCAGCTGCTCGACGAAGCTCTTGGACTTCTTCAGGTAGGCTTGCAGTTGGGTGACGTTCGTCTCCTTCTCGCTCCCGGCGAAGAGCTTCTTGTGCTCCGCCTGGAGCTCGTGAATGGCGTTGCGCAGCTGAGTCTTTGGATCGTCGAGCAGGCGCGCCGCCAACGACCGGTTGAGCGCCTCGGTGTACTTGCGGATCGTATCCTCGATCTGGGTGTAGTTCGGCGCGTTGCGGTTGGCCGCCGAGAGCTTGCGCGCGTCGGCCTTCACGCTCTCGAACGCCTTGCGCAACGCCTCGGACTTCCACGCTTTCTGGCCCGCGTGGTGGCGTTGGATCTGGACCAGGCGGGTCGAAAGCGACGAGAGCAGGGCGATGTTGCGCTTGATCAGCGTCAGTCGATCGGTGGTGCGCAGCGCCGCTGAGAGATAGTACGTCGTCAGGCCGATGATCGGGATTACGAAGGCCAACACGCCGACGATCGCCAACACGAACTTGACTTTGATCGAGAGCTCATTGCGGGTTAGCGTGAAACGCATCGTCCTTCCTAGGTCCGGCGCCGCCGGCTACTGCAGTTTGCTCAGCCGTCGAATTTGCCGGTCGGTACCGACGACGACGAGCGTATCGTCCGGCTCGATCTTCGTGTTCGCCGCTGGCGAGTCGTTGAGCTCTTCGCGGAAGGCGTTCTCGCCCTCTTCGGTGATCACCGGGATGCGCCGTCGGATCGCGATCACGTTCAGGTTGTACTTGGCGCGGAAGTTCAGCTCGAGCAATGTCTTACCGACGAACTCGCTCTTGGCGCCGATCTCGGCGACGATCAAGTTCCCGGCGATCGGCACGCGGTTGTACACGTCGGGGGTGATCAGGGTCTGCGCCGTGACGACGGCCATCTGATCCTCGGGATTGATCACCTTCTGGGCGCCGATCAGATCGAGGATCTGCGCGTGTAGGGGCGTCGAGGCGCGGGCGACGATCTTCGGCACGCCGAATTTGCGCAAGAGCGCGGTGGTGACCAGGCTGATCTCGAGGTGCTGACCGATCGCGACGACGACCGTGTCGATGTCGGCGATCCCCGTCGCGTGGAGGGAGTGCTCTTCGGTGCAATCGATACAGACGGCGCGGTCGACCTTGTCCTTGACCGACTCGATGATCGCCTTGTCGGCGTCGATCGCCAACACCTCGCCCCCGAGCTCGCTGAGCGTCGTGGCGACCTTGAAGCCGAACTGACCGAGCCCAATCACGGCAAATTGCGACATTCCTCTCTCCCCACCCGGTTACCCTACGATGATCTTCCCTTCCGGATATTGGTAGTCCACGAACTCGTCACGAGACTCGCCGACGGCGAGGGCCAATGTGAGCGGACCGATTCGGCCGACGAACATCAGGAAGGTGATGATGATCTTCCCCGATGTCGTGAGCTCGGAGGTGATGCCCAGCGATAGCCCTACGGTCCCCAGCGCGCTGACCGCCTCGAAGAGCAGCTGCAGGAAGGTCAGGTGCGGCTGCGTGAAGAGCAGCAGAATCATGAAAATATTGAGGATCATGAAGGAGATCACCAGGATCGAGAGCGCCTTGTAGACCACCTTCTTCGGGATCGTGCGCCCCATCAGCTCGACCTCGTCGCGGCCGATCATCATCGCCCGTACGCTCAGCAGCACGACGCCGAGGGTCGAGGTCTTCACGCCGCCGCCCGTTCCACCGGGTGAGGCGCCGATGAACATCAGAACCACCATCACGACGAGGGTGACGCGGTGCACGCCCCCGAGCTCGACGGTGTTGAAGCCGCAGGTCCGCAGCGTCACCGATTGGAAGAACGAGGCGAGCAGTTTCTCGTGTAGCGGCAGGCCCTTCAGGCTGTGATAGTAGTCGGCGAAGAAGTAGACCACCGTACCCAGGGCGATCAGGATCGCCGAGACGCTCACCACCAACTTCACGTGCACACCGACCCGTTGCCAGTGCATCCGCGGGCGGCGTAGCGCGTCGGTCGAAAAGAGCGCCGATACGACGGCGAATCCGAGCCCGCCGAGGGTGATCAGCGCCGAGATCGTCAGATTGATCGTCCAGTCGCCACGGAAATGGCAGAGCGAGTCGCCAAAGAGGGCGAAGCCCGCATTGCAGAAGGCGCTCACCGAATGAAAGATCGCGTAGTACGCCGCGCGATTGACGTCGTGGAAATAGGCCTGGAACTTGACGAAGAGAATGATCGAGCCGATCCCCTCGGTGACGAAGGTCATCTTGAAGATGTACTTCAAGATCCGCTCCATGTCCTCCTCGGGGTCGTCGGAGATCACCTGGGTGATCGCGTGGCGCGACCGCAGCTTGAGCCGATTCCCTAGAAGCAGCGTGACCGCCGTCGAGAGGGTCATGATTCCCAGACCGCCGACCTGTATCAAGAGCAGGATCACGAACTGACCGAAGAGCGAATAGGACTGGAGGCGCGGGTTGCGTTCGGCGTCGTCGTTCGTGTTCAGAACGATCAGCCCCGTCACGCAGGTCGCCGATGTCGCCGTGAAGAGGGCGTCGACGAGGGTGGCTCCGCGATGGTCCGTGGTCGCCGAACGGAATGTCAGCAAGATTGTGCCGATCCCGATGATCAGAACGAAGCTGTACACCAGCATCGTCGTCGGCCGGGTCTGCATCCGGTGCATCAACCGGTGGCCCCAGCCCGTATTGAGCAGCAAGCGGACGAGCACGAGGAACTGCCGGACCCAGACGAAGAAGCCGAAGAGCACGGGCTGGGTCACGGTGGCGATGATCGGCACGAAGAGCAACCACTCGACGGCGACCGCTCGGAGGTAGCGCGTGCGATCATCGCTAGCGCGCAACTCGTCGATGTCGTACAGGATATTGATCGCGAGCGTGAGCAGCGCGACGCTGTAGGTGAGATAGGGCAGCAGCTGGACGTCGGCGAAGCGAAAGCCCTCCTGAACGATCAAAAGGACTTCGGTGGCGATGCTCCCGACGATGATCGCGGAGAGTAGGCGATTTCGGTTCACCGGCGCGCCTCGCTCACCGGACGCCCGTGGGGTGATGTGCGAGGCAGCCGTTCACCGCATTTCCTGCAGCTTCTTTTTTGCCAGGCCGATGTACTTCGAGGCGGCGCCATTCGATTTGTCGTACTTGAGCGCCATCTGCCAGTGCTTGATCGCCAGCTGATACTTCTTCGCGCGGAAGGCCAGAATTCCGTACTGGACGTATTTCTTGCTCTTCTCAGGATCCCGCGTCACCGCGGGCGTTTTGACGACCGTCTTGGGTTTGACCTTCGGCTTCGGTTTGGGCCTCCGCCGCTCCGCTTCGAGCTTGGCGATGATCGCGTTGACGCGCTCGAGCCCGCGAGCGGCAGCCTTGTGGCTCTTGTCGAGCTGAATCGCGCGGCGGAAGTGCCGCTGAGCCTTCTTGTACTGTTTGCGGGCCAGGGCATTCTTACCGACGACGTAGTTGTCGTTGGCCAGCTTGGCCGGGTCGGGACGTTTGACCTCGGGCGTCTTCGGCGTCTCGGGCGCCTTGACCTCGGGCGTCTTCGGCGTCTCGGGCGCCTTGACCTCGGGCGTCTTCGGCGTCTCGGGCGCCTTGACCTCGGGCGTCTTCGGCGTCTCGGGCGCCT